>NZ_BAAAUG010000019.1:0-92035 GCF_039533825.1 Streptomyces rectiviolaceus | reverse complement strand
GCCCCCCTCAGCACCGCACCCCCCACCCCCCGCTCCCCGACCCTCGCCCCCCTCCTCGCCTCCCTCCTCGGTTTCACCGTCATCACCGTCGACGTTTCCGCCGTGAACATCGCGCTGCCCGACATCCGCTCCTCCCTCCACGGCGGCATGGCGGGACTGCAGTGGGTCGTGGACGCGTACACGCTGATGTTCGCCGCCCTCATGCTCTCCGCGGGGGCCCTCGCCGACCGGGCGGGAGCGCGGCGGGCCTACGCCTGGGGAGTGGGTCTCTTCACCCTCGCCTCGCTGGCCTGCGCCCTTGCCCCCGGCATAGGCGCGCTCATCGCCGCCCGCACGGCGCAGGGCGGGGCCGCGGCCATCGTCATGCCCGCGTCGCTCGCGCTGATCCGGCAGGCGTACGACGACCCCAAGCGCCGCGCACGCGCCATCGCGCTGTGGACGGTGGGCGGCTCCGTGGCCATGGCCGCCGGGCCCGTACTCGGCGGCGTACTCACCGAGGCGGCGGGCTGGCGTGCCGTGTTCCTCCTCAACTTGCCCATCGGAGCGGTGATCCTCGCCCTCCTCGCCCGCACCGCCCCCTCCTCACGGCGCCCCGCGCCCCTCGACCTCGCCGGTCAGGCCACGGCCGTACTCGCCCTCGCGGGCCTCGCGTTCGCCGTCATCGAGGGCGGGCACCTGGGGTGGACCAGCGCGCCGGTGCTCGGCGCCGCCGCCCTCGCCGTCGCGGCGGGCTTCGGCTTCCACGCCGCCGAGAAGCGGCACAGCGCGCCCATGGTCCCGCTCGGCCTGCTGCGCGAGCGGAAGGTCGGCGTCTCGCTTGCGGTCGGCTTCGCCGTCAACGCGGGCTTCTACGGGATCGTCTTCCTGCTCGGGCTCTACTTCCAGCAACTGCGCGGGATGTCGGCGGTCGCGGCGGGCCTGATGTTCGTGCCCCTGGCCGTCATCATCACGTCCACGAACCTCGTCTCGCCGCGCATGGCCGAGCGAATCGGGCGTCGCCGGGTCATCGTGGCGGGCCAAGCGGTGCTCGCGCTCGCGATGTTCGTCCTCCTGCCGCTGGCCGCGGACACCCCGCTCTGGCTGGTGCTCGTCCTGCTCATCCCCACCGGCATGGGCGGCGCGTTCGCGGTCCCCGCGTTGACCGCCCTGCTGATGGACGCCGTCCCCGCCCACCGCGCGGGAACGGCATCCGGCCTGCTCAACGCCCTGCGCCAGACGGGCGGCGCGATGGCGGTCGCGCTGTTCGGCGCACTCCTGGCATCCGAAAGCGGGACGGGCTTCTCGCTCACCGGGATGCGGAGCGCTCTCCTCGCCGTGGGCCTGCTGCTGTGCGCGACGACGATGCTGGCGGCTTGGCTGCTGCCGCGAGACGGGCGCTGAACCCGCCCTTCCGTGCACCCCTGCACCACCGCCAGATACGTACGTGACGACCGCCCCCGACAGAAAGCGGTGGGCGCGCGGCCTCCGCACGGCTACCGTCGCCCGCATGCGACGACAAGCTGAACAAGATCCCGCCACCCCCGGCCCTGTCACACCCGACGACCTCGACCGAGCGGTCCAGCTCGCCCTCGCCACCCTCCGCGAAGCGCCCCCGACGGCCTGGGACGGCAAGGCGGGAACGCTGGAGTGGGACTGCTGGGAAACCGTGGAGCACCTCGCCGACGACCTCTTCGCCTACGCGGCCCAACTCGGCCCGAAGCAACCGCCCATGGACGACGAGATCCCCTTCATCTGGGAGTCCCGCAGGCCCGGCGGCCCCGCCAACGCCATCCACGCGGACCGGGCCGCGGGCCCGGCCGGACTGCTCCAGGTCCTGGAGGCGAGCGGCGCCTTCCTGATCGCCATGGTGCGCACGACGCCCCCCACGATCCGCTCGTACCACGGCTACGGGGTCTCGGACCCTGAGGGCTTCGCGGCGATGGGGGCCGTGGAAACCCTGGTCCACATGTACGACTTGGCCGCGGGCCTGGGGCTGAAGTGGACCCCGCCCGCCGATGTGTGCGCCCGGGTCCTCCACCGCCTGTTCCCGGACGCCCCGTCGGACGAGGAGCCGTGGTCGGCCCTGCTGTGGGCCACCGGGCGCGGGGAACTGCCGGGACGGGCCCGGCTCACATCCTGGCGTTGGTACGGGGAGCCTCGGCCCTAGAGATGAAGGCGGTCCAAGTGGCGGGTGTGACCGTGAGGTTGGGGCCTTCGGGGTTCTTGGAGTCGCGTACGTGGATGGCGTGGGGGCAGGGCGATACCTCTACGCATTCGCCGCCCTCGCCGCCGCTGTGGCTGGACTTGCGCCAGGTGTACGCGACTTCGAGGCATTCGCCTCCCGCGCCGCCGCTGTAGCTGGACTTGAACCAGTCGAGCTGCTCGGTGTTCATCGCTCCCCCAGAATCTTCTCGATCAGGGCCAGGGACTCCCGAGGGTTGAGAGCCAGTGCGCGCATAATCCCATAGCGGTCGACGATGAGCCGGACCTCTTCCGGATCGGTGATCAGCTTGGGGTACCCCTGAACTTCTGTGTACGCCACCTGCTGGTGGCCCTTCGGCGTCAGTAGATTGAACGCGCCGTCCATGTTGGGATGTTCCTCGCGATTGGTCGGCAGCACTTGGATCTCGACGTTCCGCATCCGGCCGTAGCGCAGCAGTTGCCGCAACTGGACCTCGTGTACGTCCCGTCCGCCAATCGGCCGTTGCAGAACCACCTCCTCCAGTACGTAACTACAGGCGGGCGACGGCCAGCGCTCGAAGATCTGCTGGCGCGCAAGGCGGTCGGAGACCCGCTTCTCGATGGCCTCCTCGGCCAGCAGCGGACGCCAGTTGGAGAAGACCGCTCTCGCGTAATCCTCCGTCTGGAGCAGGCCCGGCACCCCTTGATTGGCGTAGTGATGCAGCTCAACTGCGTCCGCCTCCAGCTTCGCGTACCCCCGATACCAATCCGGGTGCCTGGTCCGCGACCTTTTCTGTGCCTCCCGTACGTCATCAATCACCGCGATCAGCAGGCCACCTGCCCCCAGCAGCGGGTCGGCCAGCTCCAAGAACTCGGGCTGCGGAGTGCGAACTCCCCGCTCCATGGCGGAGATCAGGTCCTCTCCGCAGTGCGCGCGTGAGCCAAGTTCCTTCTGGCTCAACCCTGCGCCGATGCGCAGCACCTTGATCTGCTTGCCGACGGCCCGGAAGAGATGGGCCGTGCCGTCCTCCTCGGCGGGCCGCTCCGGTCGCCGCTCTTCAGGTTCCGTGTTCGCCATGCCCGTACCGCCTTCGCGTGCGCCCAATGGTCACGGCCGACGACCCGACAAGCAGCACAAGGCAGCCGTACAGCTACGCTCCGTCGCGGCGTCGTACCTGGTCAGCCTAGAACGCACCGACCACGCTCAGTGACATGGAATCCCAAATCTCCACCCCCCAAATGCAGTTCGCGCAGCGACTCAGCCCCACCCGAAGAGGCGCCCGCCTGGCCCGCAGGCTGGTGGCCCACCAGCTGTACCTCTGGGGGATCCCCCACGGCAGCGACCTCTCCGACGCGGCAGCGCACGTCACTGCCGAGCTGGCGGCCAACGCCGTCACGCACGGCCACGTACCCGGAAGGGACTTCGAACTCCGTCTCACCTACGCGCGGCCGTCGCGCACGCTGCGTATCGAGGTGTCGGACGCGCGGGGCGACCGCGTTCCGGAGCTGCGCCGGCCGGATCCCGAGGCGGAGACGGGCCGGGGGCTGCGGCTCGTCGAAGCGACCGCCGCAACGTGGGGCGTCACGGAGCGCCGGATCGGCAAGACGGTCTGGGCCGAGCTCCGAGCTCCGAGCCCCGAGCTCTCTTTTGCAAGGAGTGGTTGGGAGGGTTGAACCCACCCTCCCGCCCTGCCTGAGACGGATCAACTCCCCGCCGCACCAGGGGAGATGACAGTTTGTGTTCAGGTTGCGACCGAGCGTCGATGTGCTCTAGGTTCGCGACAACAAACGACCCCGGTCGGTGCTGGAACACCGGGTCCGGGGTCTACCCAACGAGATCGCAAGTCTGAAGGAAACGATCCGATGGCTTCCACTGAGCCTAGCTCCCTCCTGCCCGCGCCCGCACACCCCATGGCCAACCCGGGGTACGGGAAACGCCTGGCGCCCGGCCAAGAGCGGCCCCGACGCACCGACTTCGAACGTCTACCCAAGCGTGAAGCGGCGATCGCCGGGTTCATCGACCGTTTGCCCGAGGGTGCGGCGATGGACCACAAGACGCTCGCCAAGCACATCGCCGGGTACGGCCAGGCCGCTGTCCGCAGTGCGCTGAAGGCCCTGGCCCACGCCGGGCATCTGCGCCGCATCAAAGAGCAGGTCGTCCGCGAGGACGGCGCATGTCGCTGGGTGACCCGCACCTACTGGTCGCGCACGCCGCGTACGGCCGCCTGGTGGTGGGAGTTCTGCCGCAGCGTGCGCGGAGTGATGCTGGACGATCCGTACGGCGACGACGGCGACGGCGGCGGGGAGGGCAGCGGGGAGGGCGGACCACCGGCCGACGGGGTACCGCCGCCCCGCTCCACCGCGTACCGCGCACTCGCCGAACTCGGCCGCACTGAACCCCGCTTGACGCTCTCGGCGGCGGACTGTGAACGGCTCGAACCCCTCGCCGCCGCGTGGCTCGCGCGTGGCGCGACAGTGGCCCACCTGAACCACGCCCTGACCGCCGGTCTTCCGGAACCGCTCCACAATCCGGCCGGCATCGCGAAACGACGTCTGGAGGACAAGATGCCCCCTGAGATCAGCAAGAGCCACGGCCGCGAGACCGTACTGCGGCGCGTGATGGTCTGCCTGTTCTGTGAGACCACGGAGGAAGACGACCCGCTGGTCGACGGCATGTGCGCGGCCTGCGCCGCCGAGGACGAGTCGGATGTCCCGGACACCTTCCGCCCGGCACCCCGCCCGGCGGAGGTAGCCGCGTACGCGGACGCGGCGCGGGTGGCGGCGGGCCTGGCGCCCAGGGGGCGTGGATGAGATCACCATCACGGATCACGGGCAGCCTGCGGCTGTGCTGATCAATCCGCAGGAGCTGGCCGACCTGGAGGACGCCTTGGCGTTGGCGGAGTACCGGGCAGAGCAGGCCGTCGGCACCCCTGCCGGGATCCCTCACGAAGAGGCACGCGCTCGACTCGGTCTGGAGCGTGAGTGAGCTACCAGATCATCTGGCGCACGCGAGTGATCGATACCGCCACGCGATTCCTGAAAGACGACCCCGATGGCCTGCGGCAGCTTTTCGACGCGGTGGACCTGCTGGCGGACGACCCACGCCCAGCGGGCAGCGCCGCGTATGGCTCCCCCGATCTGAGGCGCATGCACGTCGGGCGGATGGGTTGATCCGGCCTGGGTCATCACTTGAACCCGACCGGACCGGGCACAGGATGTCGGGTCCGGCAGGGTGGGTCCTTCCTAGCGTGAGGAAGCGAAAGGGAAGGAGGCCGGGGTGCTGGAGCGGCTCAACCAGGCCATGGAGCACATCGAGCGTCACCTCGATCAGCGGATCGACGTGGCCGACCTGGCGCGGACGGCGGTGACGTCGGAGTACCACTTCCGGCGGCTGTTCTCCGCGCTGGCGGGGATGCCGCTGTCGGAGTACATCCGGCGCAGGCGGCTGACCGTCGCGGGTGCCGAGGTGCTGGCCGGGGAGCGGACCTTGCTCGAGGTCGCCGTGCGGTATGGCTACTCGTCGGGCGAGGCGTTCGCTCGGGCGTTCCGCGGGATGCACGGGGTCGGGCCCGGTGAGGCCAGGCGGAGCGGCGCGAGTCTGCACTCCCAGCCACGGATGTCCTTCCGCCTCGTCGTCGAAGGGAGCAGCAGCATGCGGTACCGGGTCGTGGACAGGGACGAGTTCCGTGTCGTGGGCAGGAAGGCGCGGGTCCCGCTCGTGCACGAGGGGATGAACCAGGACATCGCCGAGTTCATTCGAGGGCTCGGTCGGGAGACTCTGCGGCGCATCGAGAGCCTGTCGGACCAGGAGCCGGAGGGGATCGTCTCGGTCAGCGACAATCTCGACGAGAGCCGGGCCGAGGGGACCGAACTCGACTACTACCACGGCGTGGTGACCGGCGCCGCGGTGCCGGATGACATGGACGCGCTCACCGTCCCGGCCGGGTCGTGGGCCGTCTTCGAGAGCTCGGGGCCGTTCCCGCAGACGCTTCAGTACATGTGGCGGGACGTTTTCACGCAGTGGTTCCCGTCGAATCCGTACCGGAGCAGGCCGGGACCCGAGATCCTGCGGACCCGCCTCTCGGACGACGGGACGCGGGCGGAGGCCGAGCTGTGGATCCCGGTGGAGCGGACGGCGGCGGTCTGAGCCCGAGCGCCTGCCGAGATCTCGACTTACAGTGAGGAAATGGCTACAAATGGTCACATAGCCGCCGCCCGCGTGGCCACCCTCGCCGCCCTCACCGCCCTCACCCCCTTTCTCGCGGCGCCCGCCGCGGACCCGCCCGATCTGACGAGGTTCTACGGCCAGAGCATCTCCTGGGAGAACTGCGGCGATGAGATGGAGCAGGAGGCGCGCCGCACCTGGGCGGCCAGTACCGACACCCTGCCCGCAGGCATCGCCCTCTTCGAGTGCGGCAACGTCGAGGTGCCGCGCGACTACGCGGATCCGAGCGGCAAGGCGGGCACGGCCAGGATCGGCATGCTCAGGCTCAGGGCCACCGACACCGAGCGGCGCATCGGCTCGCTCGTCCTCAACTTCGGCGGCCCGGGCCTCTCGGGCCGTTTCGCCCTGAACAGCCACGTGCCCCAACTGTCCCGCCTGAACAAGCGGTTCGACCTGGTGGCGCACGATCCGCGCGGAGTGGCCGACAGCGATCCGGTGCTGTGCCAAGACCCGCCCGACGGCTCCACGGCCGACTCCGGCCACGACCAGACCCCGGACAACGCCGGTGAGGCCGAACGGATCGCCGAGGCGCAGCGCACGACGAACGCCCGCTGCGACCAGAAGGAGACGGCGAAGGTCCTGCCCTGGGTCGGCACCACCAACTCGGCCCGCGACCTCGACGTCATGCGCGCCGCGCTAGGCGACGACAAGCTCGACTACCTGGGCTTCTCCTACGGAACCAAGCTGGGCGCCAATTACCTGCATCAATTCCCCGACAGGGCAGGGCATTTCGTCCTCGACGGCGTCGACGACCCCACGCTGGACACGCACGGCGTCGCGCTGGCCAATACGAAGGCGTTCCAGCAGGCCCTGGACGACTTCCTCGCCGACTGCGTCGGGCGCGGCGCGCGCGAGTGTCCGCTGGGCACGACCCCGCGGGCCGCGACGGCCAAGGTGAACGCCATGTTCACCGCGCTCGACCAGAAGCCGCTCAAGACCGGTACGGGCGAACTCGATCAGGCCACGTTCACGCAGGTCGTCCAGAAGGCTCTGTACAGCAAGGCCAAGGGCTGGCCGGACCTCCGAGCCGCCCTGGCGGACCTCGCGGCACGCAACGACGCGACGAGCATGGCCGAACTCGGCGGCCGGCCGGTCGGCGGCCTGGCGGCTCCCCGCGCACCGGCCGCCGTGGACGAGCGGGACCAGGAGGAGCAGGACTCCCTGCGCGCGATCAGCTGCCGGGACACCGGTGAACGCCCCACGCCGCAGGACTTCCTGGACGCCGTCGACGAGTTCACCCAGGCGTCCCCGGTCTTCGGCCGCCGCACCGCCGCGAGCATGCTGCAATGCACGGGCTGGCCCGTCCCCGGCGACGACACCTCACGTCAGGTGAAGGCCGACAACGCACCGGCGGCCTTGCTCGTCGGCACCCGCGGCGACCCCGCCACGCCCTACGAGGGCACAGCGCACATGGCCGACGCGCTGGACAACGGCAGCGGGATCCTCACGTACGAGGGGGAAGGGCATGGTGCGTACGTCACCGACAGCGACTGCGTCCACGAGCACGTGGACCGCTTCCTCGCCGAGGGGAAGCTGCCCCCGCAGGACACCACCTGCCGGTGACGGGGCAGGGTCACCGCAGCGCGTGCGACGTCCTGCCCGATGCCTCGTCGATCTCGTCGTGCGCCTTCGTCAGGAGCCGCATCGCCAGTTCGTTCAGCGCCCGCGCGCCCGCGATCTCCTCGCCGACCCGCGGCTGCGAGGAGTCGGAAGGGTGCCTGCTCGCGTAGCCGTGCGCCCGCACCTCATTGCCGTCGGGTAGGCGTACGAGGGCGGCGGCACGGGTGCGGTGGGCGTCCTCCTCGAACTCCATCTCCACGTGCCATCCCACAGTGGTCTCCATCATCACCATCACCTCCGGAGCGCCTGCTTCCAGGGTGCGCCCGGCCGCCCGCCGTGGTCCAGCGGGCGGCTCGGGTGGCTACTGGCGGGATCGGGTGACTACGGGCAGTTACCTCGCGCCGCCTTCCCCGCGAAGCGGTCCGCCAGCCAGTTCGCTGCCAGCGGCGACTGCGTGATGACCCCGGAGACGTGTTCGCCAAGGGGCACGGTGTGCCACTCCACGTTCGCGCCCCTGGCGCACCAGTCCTTGCGGACCTGCTTGCCCACGCCGTACGGGATCAGCTCGTCGGTGATCACGTGGTACTGGTACACCGGCGCGTCCGGAGCCCGTGTGCCGACCGTCGACTCGCGCAGACGCTGCTGCCAGTCGGGCTGGTCGAGGGGGTTCTTCACCGTCATGTCGGAGATCTTCTTGAACGCGCCGAGCACCGCGCCGTCCGCCACGCAGCTGTTGCGCAGCGTGCCGATCAGCTTCTTGCCCGCCGGGTTCAGATACGACTCCAGGTTCAGCTCGGGGAAGGCCGCGTCCTGGCCGATCGCGGCCATGAAGATCAGGCCGGAGCCGTACGAACCGTCGTTGAAGTCCGCCGTCTTCATCAGGTCGCCGGGAACGCCGCCGGTGGCCGTGCCCTTGACCTTCAGGTCGGGGGCGTACGAACCGTGCAGCTCGGCCGCCCAGCTGGAAGCCTGGCCGCCCTGCGAGTAGCCCATGATGCCGACCGGGGTGTCCTCGCCGAGCCCCGCCTCCGGGAGGCGGATGGCGGCGCGGGCGGCGTCGAGCATGGCCTGTCCCTCGGCCTTGCCGACCGTGTAGGTGTGGTCGCCGGGGGTGCCGAGACCTTCGTAGTCCGTCACCGCCACCGCCCAGCCGCGCAGGGTGAGTTGCTGGATGAGGTTGGCCTCAAGGGCCGTCCCCCGGGGGAAGCCGGCGCTCGAGGCGCAGTGATCGCCCATGCCGATCGTCCCGACGGCGTACGTGATGAGGGGGCGGGGTCCCTTCCTGCCGTCCTGCGGCACGATGACCGTTCCGGAGACGGTGTTCGGCTCGCCTTTCGCCGTCGTCGAGCGGTAGTTGACCTTCCAGGCCTTGGTGTGGGTCGGCTGGCCGGGGAGGGGATGGAAACTGCTGGGTGCGGAACTGACGATGTCACCGGGCGCGGAGGCGTCCGCCGGAGCGGCCTGCGCCGTCACCGGGGTGACGGCCGACAGACCGAGCGCGGCCACCACGGCCAGGGCTCTTGCGCTGGTACGTACGTGCATGCGGCTCTCCCAACTGTCCTCAGGTGCTGGGGTGTTCAGGCGATGACCGTAGTGACTGGCGAGTAAGTTCGGCGCTGGCGGGAGCGCTCAGCTTTGTTGACCCTGATTCTCATAGCGGTACGCCCCGGGCGTCGTCCCCGTCCACCGCCGGAACGCCCGGTGGAAGGCCGTGTCCTCGGAGAACCCGAGCCGTGCCGCGAGCTCGGCTATCGGCTCCGCCCCCTCGGCGAGCCCCGCGATGGCCGCGTCACGTCGCACGGCGTCCTTCAACTGCTGGTAGGAGGTGGACTCCTGGGCGAGGCGGCGCCGCAGCGTCGCGGGGCTCACCGCGAGGCGGGCGGCGATCTCGCCGAGGGAGGGCAGCCGGGGAGAGGTGCGCAGCGTGCGGGCGAGCGCGCGCCGCACCTGCTCGGCGACCGTCGTTCCGTACTCGCGCCGGGAGAGGAGATCGAACGGCGCACGGTTGAGCATCTGCTCCAGCGCCGCCTCGTCCCGGATCAGCGGGGCGGTCAGCCAGTGCTCGTCGAACCCGGCACCGGTGCGTGGCGCGCCGAAGGAGACCGGGCAGCCGAAGAGGAGTCCGTACTCGTCCTTGTGCGGGGGCGGCGGATGCCCGAACTCGGCCCAGTGGAGGGGGATGCGGCGCCCGATCAGCCAGCTGCACAGCCGGTGCCAGATGATGACGAGGCACTCGGCGAGGAAGTAGTCGTGTTCGAGGTCGTTGCGCACGGCGAAGACGGCGCTTCCGGTGCCGCGGTGTTCGAGCGTGAGGTCGGGGCCGCCAGGAAAGAGGCCGTAGAAGGTGACGCCCCGCTCCATCGCGGCGCCGAGATCGCGGCAGCCGAGGGACGCGTGGCACATCATCGCGAAGGTGCCGGGCCTGCTGACGGCCGAACCGAGGCCGAGGAACTCGTCGCCGGTGGCGCGGTACAGCTCCCGGAAGAGGCGGGCGAACTGGACCTCGGTGATGCGGGCCCGGTCGTCGCCGAGGAGGAGCGGGGGGATCTGGGCGGTGCGGAGCAGCGGGACGGTGTCGATTCCGTGCCGTTCGGCGCCGTGCAGCATGGCGCGGACGTGGTGGACGGTGATGGTCCTGCTGGGCATGGGGCTTCCTTCCCCGTCCCGCCCCTTCTCGAACTCGGGCGCGCCGACGGGGGTGTCACGAAGGGGGACGGCAGGGACGGCAGGGACGGCGGGGACGGCGGGGGGCGATGGGGCGTGGGAGGTGCACCTCCCACGCCCCACCCTCCCTCAGCGGTCAGACGCCGGAAAGACCCGCGAGCACCCCGAAGCCGACGGGCAGCAGGAAGGCGATGCGCCCGTACTCGGGCCGCCCCTTGTCCGCCCGGCGCAGGAACGTCGCGAATCCGGCGGTGACGATGCCGAACGTCACCGCGTACAGCAGGGTGTCCGTGGTCGACATCCCGCCCCAGCCGTCGGACAGCAGCGCGGTGAGCGCCATCGCGCCCCCGAACAGTGCCGCACCGGCCAGCGCGTCATCGCCGGTGAACACCAGCGGCGCCGTGCTGCCGTGCCGCTCCTTGCGCCAGACCTGGAAGACCAGGACGGCGACAAGGACGACCTCGGCGGCCACGGCCAGCATGAACGAAGCCTTGAATGTGGTCTCCATGGGTCACTCAGCCGCAGGCGGTGGCGATGGTGGAGATGCCGGTGACCTCGCCGAAGATGGCGACGAGCAGCTTGATCCGCTCCTCCTTGTTGCCGGCCTGCACGATGAGCTTGGCGCCCTTGAGCACGCCGCCGAACTTGGTGGCCTTGGTGACGAGGAGGGCGTTGCCCGCGATGAAGGCGCCGATCGCGCCCACGCACTTGGTCACCTTCCAGGCGGTGTCCCAGCCGCGCAACTGCACGCCCTGCGGTGCGAGCTGGGCGAGCGCCGCCTTCTGCGCCGCCTCGTCGCCCGGGTACATCGCCTCGACGAGCTGCTGGGTCGTCGGGTTCTGGGGAAGCGCCCCCAGTCGCTCCTCCAGACCCTCCTCGACGATCTCCGGCACGCCCGCGTCCTCGGCGACGGCGGTCAGGACACCCGCCGCGGCCCTCTGTTCGGCGGCACGGGCGTTGGCGGCCTCGGTGGCGGAGGCGATCGGTCCGGTCGCGGCGAGCGCGAGGGCAGCGGTGACGGAGAGCGCGGCGGTGCGCAGGACGTTTCTCGATATGGACATGTGTGTTCCCCTTTTTGTTCATCGCGACGCGATGGCCGACACCGGTCGGTTCCGCCCTGGTCAGGGGCGGTTGAGGCGTCGGGCTTGGGAGGGATACTGGTGCCGGGGCCCCTGGGGCAACAAGGGTTTTGAGGATCTTCTGAGGCTCGACCGCCGCGCTGAGCTCCCCGGCCAACTCCGCTGACGCTTCCCGTCATCCCGCGACGGGCGGCACTGTCCCTAGCGTCATAGGCATGCAGCCGACGGAGCGTCCCGAGACCCTGGCCGTCCTCACCGAGTGGGCGGCCGACCGCCACGGCGAGCGGCCCGCCCTCCGCTTCAAGTCCGAAGGCGGGGCGTGGGAGAACGTCTCGTACGAGCAACTGCGCTCGCGCGTAAGGGACTTCGGGCAGGAGCTCCTCGCGCTCGGCGTCCGCCCGGACGACCGCGTGGCGATCCTCGCCGAGACCCGCCCCGAGTGGACCTACGCCCACTTCGCCACCTTCGCGGCAGGCGCGGTGGTCGTGCCCGTCTACCCGACGGCGGGCGACGAGGAGGTCGAGTGGGTCATCGGTGACTCCGACGCCTCGGTGGTGATCTGTGAGAACGCCGCACAGGCGGCGAAGATCGAGCGTCTGCGGACCGGGCTGCCCGGCGTGCGGCACGTGCTGCTCATGACGGAACGGGAGCGGCCCACCGAATCGGCCCCGGAACCGGGCCCGCCGGACGCCCTGTTGGACCGTGCCCGGACCCGCACGCCCGCCGACCTGGCCACCATCATCTACACCTCCGGCACCACCGGCCTGCCCAAGGGCTGCCTCCTGACCCACGGCAACCTGGGCGCCGTCCAGTCCGCCACCCTCCCCCTGATCGAGGGCGGCCCCGGAGACTGCACGTATCTCTATCTCCCGCTCGCCCATCTCCTGGCCCAGCTCATCGAGTTCACGACCCTCATCGAAGGCGGCGAACTCTGCTTCTTCGGCGGGAAGATCGAGAACGTCGTCGCCGAGCTGGCCGAGGCGAAGCCCACGCATCTGCCGTCCGTGCCGCGCCTGTTCGAGAAGGTGTACTCCGTGGTGCTCTCCCTCGCGGAGTCCCAGGACGGGGGCCGCGAACGCTTCGAGGAAGCGGTGCGCATCGGGGTCCTCGCGGCGGACGGCGTCCTGCCGCCCGATCTCCAGGACGCGTACGAGGCCGCCGACAAGGCCCTCTACGACCTGGTCCGGCAGGCGCTCGGAGGGCGCGTGCGGTGGGCGCTGACCGGCGGCGCCCCGATCGCGCCGCACGTCATCGACTTCCTGCGGGCCTGCGGCATCGCGGTTTACGAGGGGTACGGGATGACCGAGTCGGCCGGTGTCATCAGCCTCAACCACCCGGGCGCGGTCCGTTACGGCACGGTCGGCCGCCCCGTCGAGGGCTGCGAGGTCCGCATCGCCGACGACGGAGAGGTCCTGGCCCGGGGCGAGATGGTCTTCCCCGGCTACCATGCGGACCCGGCCGCGACCCGCGACGCCCTGGACGACGAAGGCTGGCTGCACACCGGCGACCTGGGTGCCGTGGACGCCGACGGCTATCTCAGCATCACCGGCCGCAAGAAGGACCTGATCATCACCTCCGGCGGCAAGAACCTCACCCCGTCCCTCGGTGAACTGGCCCTCCAGCGCTCACGTTTCGTGTCCCGCGCGGTGATGGTGGGCGACAATCGCCCCTACCCGGTGGCCCTGATCACGCTGGACGCGGAGGAGATCAGCGGCTGGGCGGGGCGGGAGGGCGTGGCGCTGACCGAGCCGCCCTCGCGGGACCCCCGCGTCCGCGCCCTGGTGCAGGAGGTGGTGGACGCGGCCAACGCGACGGTCTCGCGCCCGGCCCGCATGCGCGAATTCGCCCTGCTCGACGAGGACTTCACGGTGGAGGGCGGGCTGCTCACACCGAGCCTGAAGGTGCGCAGGCGGGCGGTGACGGAGCGGTACGCCGCTGTGGTCGAGGAGTTGTACGAAGGGCTGCGCGAGGGGTCGCACGAGGGGCCGCGCGAGACGGGCGGCCCGGCGGCTACGCCACCCCTGCCAGACGCAACAGCGCCGTAGTAGCCGCCGCGCCGACCACGACCACGGCGAAGGGCGCCTTCCGCCAGGCGAGCACCCCGCCGGCCAGCACGCCGATGGGCCGCGCCCACCCGGCGAAACCGTGCCCCTCGGTGAGCGCACCGGTGGCGAGCAGCGCGACGAGCAGGACGGTGGCCCCGACCGTCAGCAATTCCTGGAAGCGGGCGGGGAGTTCGACCCGTCCGTGCAGCAGGGGGCCCGCGAGGCGGAAGGCATACGTTCCCGCGGCGAGCACGAGGACGCAGGCGAGGTAGGCGTTCACGAGTCGCTCCTCTGGGTGGCGGGGCTGTCGGGTCGGGTGGGGCGCGCGGGGCGGGTCGGTCCGCGCCGGGCCGCGAGCAGGCCGAGCAGGGCAAGGAGCACGGGCACTCCGGCGGGCAGCACACGCGCGGCGGCGACGGCGATCACGGCACCGGCTGCCGCGGCCCGCCGCGTCATGCTGTCGGCGCGCAGGGCGGGCAGCACCAGGGCGAGGAGCACCGCGGGGAACGCGGCGTCGAGCCCGAAGCGGGCGGTGTCGCCGATGGCGGAACCGGCGAGGGCGCCTCCGAGCACGCTGATGTTCCATACGGCGAACAGCCCGAGCCCGGATATCCAGAACGCGGCCTTGCGCCGCTTCTGGTCGGGCTGCGCGAGGACGAAGGCCGCCGTTTCATCGGTGATCAAATGGGCACCCAGCAGCCGCGCGGTCCAAGACCGTCCCAGGCTGTCGGCGACGGCCAGGCTGAACGCCGCCGTGCGGGAGTTGAGCAGCAGGCCGGTGGCCGCCGCGGCCACCGGACCGCCGCCGGCGACGAGGATCCCGATCGCGCTGAACTGGGCGGAGCCCGCGTACACGAGCAGCGACATCAGGACCGGCACCCAGACGGGCAGGCCGCCCGCGACGGCGATCGCGCCGAAGGAGAGACCGACGACGGCGTCGGCGAGCCAGACGAGCGCGATGTCGCGCAGGACGCCGCGTGGCAGGTGGGAGAGGCGGACGAAACCGTCGTTCGTTCGCTCTGGTGGGCTGTCTGTTCGGTGTGACGAACGCATACGTCGTAGGATGGGTGGTGTGACGAACGTTCGTCAAGCCGAACGATGTGTTCGCTACGTCAAACGACAGCTGAGGGGCGAGGGAGCTCGGGACATGACGCCGGACAGGGCCGACGAGAGCGTGGGCGCGGGCGAAGGGCAGGCGGCGGGTGCCCCCACCCCCTCCCGCCTGCCTCGCGAATGGGTCGCCGCCGCTCTGCGGCGTGAGCGTGCCAAGGTCGGGATCTCGCTCTCCGAGCTGGCCAAGCGGGCCGGGATCGCGAAGTCGACGCTCTCCCAGCTGGAGGCGGCCACCGGCAATCCCGGCATCGAGACGCTGTGGGCCCTCGCCGTGGCGCTCGGTGTGCCGTTCAGCGTGCTCGTGGAGTCACCGGCCCCCGCCGTGACGGTGATCCGGGCGGGGGAGGGGCCGACTGTGGAGGCCGAACAGGCCTCGTACACGGGGACGTTGCTCTCCTCCGGGCCCGCTGGCGTGCGGCGTGACATCTACCGCATCACGGTGGACCCCGGCTCCGCGCGCGAGTCGGACGCGCACATTCCTGGGACCGTGGAGCACCTGATCGTCTCCACGGGACGGCTTCTCGCGGGCCCCAGCGATGCGACGGTGGAGCTGTCCGCCGGTGACTACATGTCGTACCGGGGAGACGTCCCGCATCTCTACGAGGCGCTGGATCCGGGCACGACGTTCGTCCTGGTCATGCAGCACAACTAGACCGCTCGGCCGTGCCCCCGTAGGGGCGCGGGGAACTGCGCGACCAGCCACGACGGCGCCGCGGTCGAGGAGGAGCCCGGCTACGTCCCCTTCCGAGGCCTAGAGGCCAGCAACTGCTCGCGCAGGGCCGTCAGTTGATGTGATGTCTCCACCGCGAGGGCCTCGTCCAGCGTGGCCAGAGCGAGAAGCAGCGCGTCCGCCACGACAAGGGCGGTCAAGGCTTCGGTCGTGATGCCGGTAGGCGTATGCGGTGCCGTCAGGACCGCGTCCACCCGTGATCCGTACAGCTCCGCCAGCTCGTCGGTGACCAGGATGACCCGCGCCCCCACCGCCCGGGCCCGCTCTATCAGGACCGTCAGTTCGGTCAGCGCACGCCCCGGCTGGAAGATCACCACCACGTCGCCCTGCCGCACGGCGAGCAGACGGTCGGCGAGGGCGAACCCGGTGTCCCCGAAGTAGCGGGCCCGGCGGCCGATCCTGCCGAGCGCCAACGCCAGGTGCCGTGCGGCGAGTTCGGATGCCGCGATGCCGTAGCAGTGGATCTCCGCGGCCTGGGCGAGGAACCCCACCGCGTCGCGCAGCGCATCGCCCGGCGTCAGGCGCCGCGCGTGCTCGATGCGCTCCTGGGCCTCGTCGAAGACGTCGCCCCAGATGCCGTCCAGGTCCCGGCCCACGTGCGCGATGCGCTGCTGCAGGCGCACCTCGGGCGGCACCGCCGACGTGAAGTCCGACGTCAGCTCCCGCTTGAGCGCGGGCAGCCCCGCGTAGCCGAGGCGCTGCAGGGCGCGGACGACCGTCGCGTTGCTGGTGCCGCTCGCCGTGCCCAGCTCCTGGGCGCCGGCGAAGAGCAGCGCCTCGACGGGGGCGCTGACCAGGTACTGGGCGACGGCGCGCTCGGACGTCGAGAGCGTCTCCCACTGGTCGCGCACCGCGGCCCGCAGCCGTGCGAGCCCCGCCCCGCCTGCCGCGGCCGACCCCGTCTGATCCTCTGAAATTTCCATTACAGCTATTGACTCTCGTGTGATGGCCGTTACTCTCCTGGCAACGCATTCCAAAAGGAGAGATTCCTGCAATCGACGTTACAGGACGGTTGACGGAAGCTCTCCGCCGCGAGGAGAAGAATGGCACCCCGCACCGCCCCCGCCGCCCCCGAACGCTCCGAACGTTCCCTCCCGCTCATCGAGATATCCGGCACCTCCGTCGAGCGCGGCCACCAGTACGGCGAAGCCGTCCGCCCCCAGCTGCACGCCGCCCTCGCCTACTACGAGGAGGCGTTCGGCCAGTCGTCGGGCCTGACCTGGAACGAGGTCACCACCCGCGCCGCCCGCTGGCTGGAGCCCGTCCGCGACTACGCTCCCCACCTCCTGGAGGAGATGCGCGGCATCGCCGAAGGCGCCGGAGTGGACCTCAACGACATCCTCGCCCTCAACGCCCGCGGCGAGGTCATCTACGACCGCTCCTTCGCCGCGATGAAAGCCAAGGACGAGGAGCCCGCCGAGGGCTGCACCTCCTTCGCCGCGTACGGAGAGGCCAGCGGGGACGGCCATGTCTGGGCGGGGCAGAACTGGGACTGGCGGGCCGGGGTCGCCGACACCGTCGTCATGCTGCGCGTCGTCCAGCCCCCGCACCCGACCCTGATCATGCAGGTCGAGGCGGGCCAGATCGGCCGCCAGGGCGCCAACTCGGCGGGCATCGCGCTCAACGCGAACGGCCTCGGCGGGCGCTTCAGCGACGCGATCGGCCTCCCCCAGACCGTCGTACGCCGCAGCGTCCTGGACCAGCACACCATCACCGACGCCCTCGAAGTGCTCTGCCGCACCCGCGCGCACATCGCCTCCAACGCCCTCCTCACCTGCCGCGAGGGCTTCGCCGTCGACCTGGAGACGACACCCGCCGGGCACGGCTGGATGTACCCCACCGACGGCCTCCTCGTGCACGGCAATCACTACCAGGCGGGCATCCCGGCCGCGATCGTCGCCAACTACCGCCCCATGTCGTCGGATTCGCTCGTCCGCGTCCCCCGCGCGGAACAGGGCCTCAGGGCCCTGCGCTCCTCCACCGGCGCGGACGAGTCGCGCAAGCTGATCAAGCAGGCCATGTCCGACCACCTCGGCCACCCCGAGGGGCTCTGCACCCACCCCGACCCGCGCAAGCCAGAGGTCAAGCACTGGATGACGCTCGTCTCCTCCTGCGTGGACCTGACCAGCGGCGACTACCACGTCACCGCGGGCACCCCCTGCGACCGCGACTACCAGCACATGCCCTGGAACCTCTACGACGGCCCGTACGGAGACAACAGATGACGACCACTACCGGTACGCAAAAGGGCCAGGGGCGGCGGCCGGTGGTCGCCGGACTCGCCGCGGTCACGCTCCTCGTCACCACCGCCGGATGCAGCGGCGCCGACACGGCAGCCACCGGCGGCAAGCCCGCCGACGCCGCGAAGCTGAAGCTGAGCGCGACGACCGCCGCCGCCAAGGGCACGCTGGACAAGGCGAACTGGCTCCTGGAGGACGAGCCGGACTCCCTCGACCTCGACACCCAGGGAACCAGCGCGGGCCGAGTCGTCCTGACGAACGTCTGCGAGCGGCTGTACCAACTGCAGCCCGACATGACGACGAAGCCCTTCCTCGCCGAGAAGGCCGATGCCCCCGACGACAAGACCCTCGTCCTGACCGTCAGGGACGGCGTCACCTTCCATGACGGGTCGAAGCTGACCGCGGACGACGTGCTGTGGTCGCTGAAGCGGCACGCCGATCCGGACATGGAGCAGGCCGACGAGTTCGGCAACGTCAAGTCCATGAAGAAGACGGGCGACCGCGAGATCACCATCCGCTTCAAGTCTCCCGACGCGCTCTTCACGAAGGCACTCGCCGGCGACGCGGGCATCGTCTGGAACAAGGAGCAAGTGACCTCCGCGGGCAAGGACTTCGGCACCCCTGGACAGGGCGACGCGTGCAGCGGCCCGTACGAGCTCAAGGGCTGGAAGTCCGGCGACTCGATCACCATCGAGGCGTACGGCGGCTACTGGGGCAAGAAGCCGCTGACCCGGCAGGTCGCCTTCCGCTGGGCCTCCGACAGCGCCCTGGTCAACGCCCTGAAGACGGGCGCCGCCGACGGGACGTACGCGGAATCCCCCAACACCGCGTCCGCCCTGCGCACCAGCAAGGGGCTCGACCAGCACTACGGCCCGTCCACCGCCTCGCTCGTGCTGATCCCGACGGCCCGCGGCGGCCTGAAGGACCCGCAGATCCGGCGGGCCCTGTCCCTCGCGATCGACCGGACGGGAATCGCGAAGTCGGGATACGGCGGTCTCGTCCAGCCGTGGGCCACACCGGTCGGCTCGGGCGCGTGGGGATACGAGAAGCCCGAATTCGCCGCCGCACAGAAGGAGTTGGACGTCGCCGCACCCGCCACCCCGACCGCCGACGACCTGGCCAAGGCCAAGGATCTCGTGAAGGAGGCGGGCGCACCCACCGACCCCATCGTGATCGGCACGGACAGCAGCCAGGGCCGCACGGTCGTCGCGAACGCGGTGCGCTCCGCGCTCCAGCGGATCGGCCTCAAGGGGCAGATCAAGACGGTGCCCACGGCCCAGTTCGAGGAGTTCTACAGCGATCCGGCGGCGCGGGCCGACATCGATGTGCTGGTCGGCGACTGGTACATCTCCAAGGCCGACCCCATGGGCTTCTACGACAACGGCCTCTCCGACTCCCCGAACAACTGGGTGGGCTTCAAGGACGCCACGTACGACAAGAAGGTCCGTCAGGCGCTGAGCACCCTGGACGACGCGAAGCGGGCCGAGCTCGCGATCGACGTACAGAAGAGGTTCGTGGACGCGGGGGTCTGGATCTCGGTCGCGCAGGTCCCATCGGCGCTCGTCGTCTCCGACAAGCTGACCGGGCCCCCGGCCTCGCAGGCCTATCTCTACTACCCGTGGGCCGCTGAACTCGGCCTGAAGAAAGGCTAGGTGAGGGTCGTGCTCGCTCGGATCTCACGTCGGCTCGCGGGTCTCCTCGCCACCCTCTTCGCCGCCTCCTTCGTCATCTTCGCCGCCGTGTACGCGGCTCCGGGCGACCCGGCGGTGTTCCTCGCGGGCGGCAGGGACAAGCTGACGCCGGAGCGCCTGGCCCAGGTCCGCTCGCAGTACCACCTGGACGAGCCGCTGGTGGTCCAGTACGGCCGGTGGCTGTGGGACTGCGTCCACTTCGACCTGGGGCGCTCCTTCAAGTACAGCGACCAGGTGGCGGACCTGGTGACGGCCCGCTTCCCGACCACGCTCCAACTCGTCGCGTACGCCACGGTGTTGTTCGTCGTCCTGGGCGTCGGAGCCGGAATCCTGGCCGCCGTGAAGCGATCCACGTGGGTCGACTCGGCGGTGGTGGGCGGCACGACGCTCGCGGCGTCGGTCCCTTCGTTCGTGGCGGCCATCGCCCTGGTCTCGCTCTTCGGCGTGCAGCTGGGGTGGTTCCCGGTCTCGGGCTCCGGAGAGGGCTTCGGCGGCACCCTGCACCACCTGACCCTCCCCGCCCTGTCCCTTGCGCTCGGCGCGCTGGCCATCATCAGCCGGGTCACCCGGCAGGCGATGGCGGACGCCGCCGCGTCGGACCACGTGGAAGCGGCGCGAGCGTCAGGCGTCCCGGAGCGGGACATCATCCGGCGGCACGTCCTGCGCAACGCCCTCGGGCCGATCATCACCATGTGCGGACTCGTCATGGCGGGAATGCTGGCGGGCACGGTGGTCGTGGAGACGGCTTTCGGCATCAGCGGCATCGGTTCGCTCCTCGTGGGCGCGATCAATACGCATGACTTCCCGGTGGCGCAGGCGGTCCTGCTGCTCATGGTCACCGGCTACATCGTGGTGACGACGCTGGTGGACGTGGTCCACCCGCTGCTCGACCCGCGCGTGAAGGAGGCACGTTCCTGATGGCTTCCGCTTCTACTGCCAACGCTGTGGCGCTCGCGCCCTTGGTCGTACGCCGCCGGCGCCCCGTCGGGGTGATGGTGGCCGCGGGCCTGCTCGGTCTGGTCGTACTGGCAGCGGTGTTCGCCCCGCTGCTCGCGCCCTACGCCCCGGACACCATCGACCTCTCGGCCTCACTGGTCGGGACATCGGGCGACCACCTCCTCGGCACGGACTCGTCCGGCCAGGACCTGCTGTCACGCGCGCTGTACGGAACCCGCACCAGCCTGATCGCGCCGATCCTGCTCCTCGCCGTCGCCGCCGTACTCGGCGTCACACTCGGGGTGCTCGCCGCCTGGCGCGGGGGATGGGTGGACGCGCTGGTCTCGCGGATCACGGACGTGATGTACGCCTTCCCCGGCCTGCTGTTCACCGTCCTGATCATCGCCGTCTTCGGCGCCGGGATGACGACATCGGTACTGGCACTGGGCCTCGCCTTCACCCCCACGATCGCCAAGTACGTGCGCTCGCTGGCCCTTTCGGAGGCCCGCAAGCCGTACGTCGACGCCTACCGGGTGCAGGGGATGGGCGGCGCACGGATCTGCGTCGCGCACCTGGTGCCGAACCTGGGCCGCGCGATCCTCGGCTACCTGGTGGTGCTTTTCGGGGAAGCCCTCATGTCGCTCGCGACCCTCTCGTACCTGGGCTTCGGCGCCCAACCACCGTCATCCGACTGGGGGTTGATGGTGCAGGAGGGACAGGCGGCCGTGGTCCAGGGCGCACTGCTCCCGGCTCTCGTCCCGGGCACGGCCATCGCCCTGGTCGTCGTGTCCTTCAACGTGGTCGGGGTCTGGGCCGCCGACCGGCTAGGGAGGCAGTGACCCATGCTGCTCGAGATCGAAGACCTCACCCTGCGGATTCCGGGCGCGGCGCGGCCGCTCCTGGATTCGGTGTCCCTCACCGTGCGGCCCGGCGAAGTCGTCGGCCTGGTCGGCGAGTCGGGGTCGGGCAAGTCGACCACGGCGAAGGCGGCGCTCGGCCTGCTTCCGACGGGGGCGGTGACGTCGGGCTCCGTCCACGTGAACGGCACCGAAGTCCTCACCCTCACGGGCGAGTCCCTGCGCACACACCGCGCGCGGACGGTGGCCATGGTCCACCAGGACCCCCGCGCCGCCCTCAACCCGGTGCGCCGCATCGGCGACTTCCTGGTCGAGAGGGGAGCGACGCGCGAACGAGCGGTCGAGCTCCTGGACGCCGTCGGCCTCTCGGACCCCGAACACCGCGTACGCCAGCGCCCGCACGAACTCTCCGGCGGCATGCTGCAACGCGTCGTCATCGCGGGCGCGCTCGCGGCCGAGCCGAGCCTGCTCCTGGCGGACGAGGCGACCAGCGCGCTCGACGTCACGACGCAGGCGGAGATCCTGGCCCTCCTGCGCCAACTCCGCGCCACCCGGGACCTGGGCCTGCTCTTCATCACCCACGACCTGCACCTGGCAGCGGCGTACTGCGACCGCGTATACGTCATGTACGCGGGCCGTGTGGTGGAACAGCGCTCGGCGAAGGCCCTCTTCGACACCCCGGCACACCCCTACACAAGGGGCCTGCTCTCCTGCTCGCCCACCCTGGGCGACACGACCCACACCCTCCACCCGATCCCGGGCCGTCCCCCGTCCCTGTCGGACACGTTCACGGGCTGCCCGTTCGTGTCGCGGTGCGGGGAGTCGGAGGAGTCGTGCGAAACGTGGGAGCCGGAGCAACTGGACCTCCCTGACGGAGGAACGGCGGCCTGTCCTGTCGTCGTACCCGTTGTGCCCAAGATGCCGGGTACCGATACAACAGAGGTGAACCACTGATGCCCCAGGACCTGCTGGCGGTAACCGGCCTCAGCAAGAGCTACCCGCTGCCGGGCGGCGGCCGCCACCAGGCGGCCGACAACGTGACGTTCACGGTCCAACCGGGCGGCGCCATAGGCATTGTGGGCGAATCGGGCTCGGGCAAGACGACAGTGGCCCGCATGCTGGTGGGCCTGGCCCGCCAGGACTCCGGCACGGTGACGGTGAATGACCGCCCCCGCGAGGCCCGTACGCCCCGAAAGCGAACCGCACGCCTGGCCAGGGCCAGGGAGATCCAGATGGTCTTCCAGGACCCCTACCTCTCCCTGGACCCCCGCCTCACCTCCACCCAGTGCCTGAGCACGGCCCTGGCCCTGCACGGCAGGGACGAGAAGCTGGCGGCAGGGCTCCTGGACCAGGTGGGCCTCGGCGCCCGCGAGGCCGGCGCCCGCCCCCGCGAACTCTCCGGCGGCCAGCGCCAACGCCTGGCCATCGCGAGGGCGCTTGCGGTGGACCCCCAAGTGCTCGTCCTGGACGAGGCGGTGGCTGCCCTGGACGTGTCGATCCAGGCCCAGATCCTCCAACTGCTCGGCGAGATCCGCCGGGACACCGGGGTGGCCCTGGTCTTCGTCAGCCACGACCTGGCTGTCGTCCAGCACATCACCGACGAGGTCCTGGTGATGCGCCGGGGAAAGGTGGTGGAACAGGGCCCGACCGAACGGGTCCTGGCGGCGCCGGAGAACCCGTACACAACCCTGCTCCTGGCCTCGGTCCCAAGAGAGGGCTGGAACCCCCAGGACGCGATCAGCGCCCCGTAAGGGGCGCGGGGAACTGCGCGCCCAGCCCCCACCCACCGGCACCCGTTAGGGGCGCGGGGAACTGCGCGCCAGCCCCCACCCACCCGCACCCGTTAGGGGCGCGGGGAACTGCGCGCCCAGCCCCCACCCACCCGCAGAGAAAAGAGCCCCCAAGGCCCAGGGGCCAGAAAAAGGCAGGAGCCCCGCCTTCCCGCTCACGCGGGGAGGCAGGGCTCCTTGGGTACTGCTATCCATGTCCGGATCAAGTCACCGGAACTGTCACACACCCCATCTGCATGGGGTGCCCCACTACTGGGGGGTGACGTTCTCCGCCTGCGGACCCTTCGGGCCCTGCGTGACGTCGAAGCTCACGGCCTGGTTCTCCTCAAGGGAGCGGAAGCCGTTCGCGTTGATCGCGGAGTAGTGGACGAAGACGTCGGGGCCTCCGCCTTCCTGGGCGATGAATCCAAAGCCCTTTTCGGCGTTGAACCACTTCACGGTTCCGGTAGCCATAAGCCCTCCTTGGGCCAAAGGGTTGCCCTGCTCCAGAACCTGCGATTGTTGAAACAACTGCATAAGTCTGAAAACGACGAGAGCCTGCGGGTCACATGCTCCGCAGGCTCTGTACTGCAAGGGAAACCAAACTGCAACTTGCGGCGAGCTTAGCACGCAGGCAGCGGAATGCAATAGGGGGCTAGATCACGTCACCCGGATGTTTGACGGACCCCCCAGAGGGGTTGACGTACCAGGTCGAAAGCTCTTGACAAGGACGGGATCGGGGGCCCCGCTTTCTGCACCGTACCGCAAGGGGGCTAGCCTCCCCGATGTGGACAATTCTCCCGTTGACACCGTTGCCGGGGCGGGCTCTGATCAGCTCCCCGGCCCCCGTCGCACCCCCAGGCCGCGTGTCGGTCACATTCAGTTCCTGAACTGCATGCCTCTGTACTGGGGGCTCGCACGGACCGGAACGCTGCTCGACTTCGAGCTGACGAAGGACACCCCTGAGAAGCTCAGTGAGCAGCTGGTGCGCGGCGATCTCGATATCGCGCCCGTCACCCTCGTCGAGTTCCTCAAGAACGCCGACGATCTCGTCGCTTTCCCCGACCTCGCGGTCGGCTGCGACGGCCCCGTGATGTCCTGCGTGATCGTCTCGCAGGTCCCCCTCGACCAGCTGGACGGCGCCAGGGTCGCGCTCGGCTCGACCTCGCGCACCTCCGTGCGCCTGGCGCAGCTGCTGCTCGCCGAGCGCCACGGCGTGCGGCCCGACTACTACACGTGCCCGCCCGACCTCGGCCTGATGATGCAGGAGGCGGACGCCGCCGTGCTCATCGGGGACGCGGCGCTGCGGGCCAACCTGATCGACGGGCCGCGGCTCGGTCTGGACGTGTACGACCTGGGCCAGATGTGGAAGGACTGGACGGGTCTGCCGTTCGTCTTCGCGGTCTGGGCGGCCCGGCGGGACTACGTGGAGCGCGAGCCCGCCGTCGTGCACGCGGTGCACAAGGCGTTCCTCGCCTCGCGCGACCTCTCCCTCGAGGAGGTCGGCAAGGTCTCCGAGCAGGCCGCGCGCTGGGAGGCCTTCGACGCGGCCGTCCTCGAGCGGTACTTCACGACGCTGGACTTCCGGTTCGGGAGCGCGCAGTTGGAGGGCGTCGCGGAGTTCGCGCGCCGGGTGGGGGAGACGACGGGCTTCCCCGCGGACGTGCGGGTGGAGCTGCTGGGGTCGCATCCGTAGTACGCGATGTGCGGTGGGGCATGCCGGGGCCACGGGTCGTGCGCGCGGACTACGCTGAGCTGCAGACAATGCCAGCGGCCCGTGTGGCCGCGGCCGTGCGGCGCGTCCGGGGGAGGCCTTCGTCATGCACCCGCTCGATCCCGGCGAACCGACCGCCATCGGGCCCTACCGGCTGCTCGGCCGACTGGGCTCGGGCGGCATGGGCCGGGTCTACCTGGGGCGCAGTTCGGGCGGCCGTACGGTCGCGGTGAAGGTCGTCCATCCGCACTTCGCCCTCGACGAGGAGTTCCGCGCCCGCTTCCGGCGCGAGGTGGACGCGGCGCGGCGGGTGGGCGGCGACTGGACGGCGCCGGTCCTCGACGCCGACCCGGAGGCGGCCGTCCCGTGGGTGGCCACGGGGTACGCGGCGGGTCCTTCCCTGGCCGATGCGGTACGCAACCAGTCCCCCCTCCCGGCTCATTCCGTACGGGTGATGGTCGCGGGCCTTGCCGAGGCGCTGACGCACGTACACGGCCTCGGCCTCGTGCACCGCGACGTCAAGCCGTCGAACGTCATGCTCACGATGGACGGTCCGCGGCTCATCGACTTCGGCATCGCACGGGCGACGGATGGCACGGCCTCGCTCACGTCGACGGGTGTCTCCGTCGGTTCGCCCGGCTACATGTCGCCGGAGCAGATCCTCGGCAAGGGCGTCGCCGGTTCGGCGGACGTCTTCTCGCTGGGAGCCGTACTCGTCTTCGCGGCGACGGGGGCGGGGCCGTTCCCGGGTGATTCGTCGGCCTCGCTGCTCTACAAGGTCGTGCACGAGGAGCCGGAACTTGGCGCGCTGGACGGCGATCTGCGCGACCTCGCACAGCAGTGCCTGGCCAAGGAGGCTGCCGCGCGCCCGGCTCCGGAGGAGATCGCGCGTCGGCTGGCGCCGTCGGGTGCGGACGAGCTTGTGGCGGCAGGTTGGCTGCCGGGTCCGCTGGTGGAGAGAGTCTCCAGGAGCGCGGTGCGGCTCCTGGACCTGGAGACGCACGGGGCCGGGGTGGCGGAACAGCCGTCGGGCCCGGTGCCGTTCGACGCGTCGAGCGGTAGCGGCACCTTCGGCCCCCCGGACCCGTCATACGCACCTTCCTCCCCTCCCCCTGCGTACGTCCCCACACAGACATCAGCACCCTCAGGACCGCCACCGCCCGGCCGCGTGACCGTCTCGGTCGCCGCGGACTCCACGCCCAGTGGCGCGGACGGGCGGGGCCGCAAGGTCAGTTGCACGCTCGTCCTGGGGGTGGCGGGCGCGCTGGCCGCGGTGACGGTCGGGTCCGTCTTCGTGCTGGGACTGCTCCCGGGGAACGAAGACGGTTCGAGCGACGCGCAGAAGCGGCCGCCCGCGGCGAGCGCGAGCGAGCAGCAGCCCGGTGACGGCGCGGACCAGGGCGGCGGCGAGGTCCCCGCCTCGTACCGCGGCACGTGGGAAGGCCAGGCGGTGGCGGCGAACGGAGCGGTCCCGATGGGGACGTTCCGACTCAAGGTCGAGCGGGGCAAGGTGGGCGAACGCTTCGCGGTCATGACCCAGACCGACCAACTGGGCGGGGTCTGCGCGGTGGACCTCACCCTGAAGTCGGTATCGGAGAAGGAGATCGTGGCGCGGGGCAAGGGGCAGGCGGACAGCGCGGCACAGTGCACGAAGAACACCCACACGGTGCGGCTCCGCCCAAAGGGCAACAACCTCCTCTACCTCTCGGAGAACGAGAAGTCCGGCAACCCCGAGGCCACCCTCTCCCGCCTGAACTGACCCCCCACACCTCCCTCTCCCCGAACAAACCTCTCCCACCCACCCACCCGTTCACCCCGCAGTGGCAGGGGGTGGGTGGGTTGTCCGTACGGATGGGGGTGGGTGGGGAACGTCCAGGCTCGGGGTGGGTGGGGAACGTGCACACCGGGTGGGTGGGGGACGTCTAGGCCAGGGTGGGTGGGGAACGTCAAGGCCAGGGTAGGTGGGAACGTCCAGGCCACGGTGGGGTGGGGCGTGCGGGTTGGGGGCGGTTGGCGTCGACAGGTGCGACGTCCCGCCGACAGGCGCCCGGGACCCACGCACCCGCAGTCGGCAGCGCTCGCGAGGGGACGGGCCGGTATGTCCGCCCGGAGCACGGCTCGCGGCGCTCCGGACCCGAAGTACCAAAGCGGCCACCGGACGATAGCGAGGACGGACATACCGGCGCGGCCCCGCCCCCAAGACGGACCAAGACCGCCCCAGCCCCAGCCCCCGGCACCGGGCCCGCATCCATCACATAGGCGTAGTAACAGTCACCGGCTCCCCGCTGCCCGTGTGCAGGAGGCCCTTGCCCGGTGCGATCGGGCCGCCGACCATGCTCCGGGTCGTGCGGATGCCGATCAGTTCGCCGCTCGACGAGTCCTGCGGCGAGAGCAGGATGCCGCGTCGGCCCTTCTTCGCCTCGACCTGCCAGCCGGAGAAGCCCCCGCACACCTCCTCCTCGTCGCCACCGATGACAAGCCCGAGGCCTCGCTCGGAGCCACGCTGCACCAGGCGCTTGAACTCGCGCTCGGCGTCGCAGTCCTCCAGGACCTCGCCGTCGTCGATGATCCACACGATCGGGTCCTCCGGTGACGCCGACTCGACGACTTCCTTGAAGTCGTCGCTCTCGATGTCGTCGTCCTTGAAGACCTTCAGCACGCCTTCCTGGCCGTCCAGTTCACGCAGAGGCGACGGCCTCGGAGCGGCGATCACGAGACGTACGCCCTGCGTCAGGTACGACCGCGCGATGTTCATCAGCGTCGTGCTCCGGCCCGACTTGGCCGGCCCCGCCACCACGAACGTAGGCACGCCCTGCGCCAGGTCGGGGCCGAAGCCCATGATGTCGTCGCCGCCGATGCCCGCGAGGGCCCACAGCTTGGAGCGCGAGGCGTCCGGGTCCCGCATCTCCCAGGCGTCGGCGAAGCCGATACGGCTCGGCAGGCTGTCCACCCGGAACGGCTTGCGCGAGCGCGGCACGTCCGCGTCCCGCACCGCCGCCGCCTCGCCGATCTCGGAGAGCGCCGCGGCCTGGCCCTGGCCGGTGGAGTCCTCGGCGAGGAGGGCGAACTGCGTCTCCGTGCCGTGCTCGTTCTTGAAGCCGCGCCCCGGCGGAATCTCCTCCGGCACCTTGCGCGCGTTCATGCCGAGCATCGAGAAGTCGGAGCGGTCGGCGAGCCGCAGGCCGTACTTGTCCTCGGTGAGCGAGGCCATGCGGCCGATGAGGACCTGGCGGTCACCGGTGATGACCAGGTGGATGCCGACGCTCGCGCCCTCACGCATCATCGCCTGCAGTTCGTCGGTCAGCTCACCGTGGTCGTACTCGCCGAGGGTCGGCAGCCAGCCCTCCCAGCGGTCCAGGAGCACCACGATGTGCGCGAGCCGCTCCTCCTCGGGCACCGCGGCCCGCTGCTCGCCGATGTCGGCGAAGCCCTTGTCGGCCAACAGGTCCTGGCGGCGCGTCAGTTCACCCTTGAGCCGGGTGACGAGACGCACCGCGCGCTCGGTCTGGTTACGGCTGACGACGGCGCCACAGTGCGGAAGCCGGGTCAGCGCGTTGAGCGCGCCGTTGCCGCAGTCGATGCCGTAGAGGTGGACGTCGGCAGAGGAGTGCGTACGGGCGATGGAGCCCGCGAGCGTACGCAGGATCTGCGAGCGGCCACTGCGCGGGGCGCCGCCGATGAGCAGGTGCCCGAAGGTGTCGAAGTTGACCGCGACCGGGCGGCGCGCCTGGTCGGACGGGATGTCCTCAAGGCCGTACGGAGCGGGGGCCAGCGCGCCCGGCTTGTCGCTCGCCGCGGGCAGCGGGATCTCGTCGAGCTGCAGCGATTCGGAGAGCGCGGGCAGCCACGGGCTGTGCTGGGCGGGGATGCCCATCGTCGTATTGGCGTCGCGCACGGCGTCCACGAGGACCTTGAGGTCGGTGATCTCCTCCTCCTCGCGCGCCGCTGCCTTGGGCTTCACAAGCGCGGCACGGCCCAGGTCCTCCCACCCGAGCGGACCCGCCCAGGGGGCAAGCAGCGCCGGGTCGGCCGCGCCGGGCCTGCGGCCACCGACGCGGCCTGACTGGAAGGGGACGAGCGAGGCGTGGCCGAGGCGGACGTAGGCGCGGCCCGGGGTGCTCTTGGCGATGTGCCCGGCCTCGGGGGAGTCGATGACGTCGCTCGACTCCGCGCCGTCCGTCACGCGCAGGGCGATACGGAGGTTGGTGTTGGCCCGGATCTCGGGGGACACGACACCGCTCGGACGCTGGGTGGCGAGGAGCAGGTGGATGCCGAGCGAACGGCCTCGCTGGGCGATGTTGACCAGACCCGTCACGAAGTCGGGCAGGTCACGCACCATCGAGGCGAACTCGTCGATGACGATGAGGAGCCGGGGCACGGGCGGCTGCGAGGGATCGCGGCGTACGAGGTCCTGGTAGTCCTCGATGTCCTTCGCGTCGGCGGCGGCGAGGATGTGCTCACGCCGCTTGAGCTCGGCGCCCAGCGACTCCAGGGCCCTCTCCACGAGGTGCGCGTCGAGGTCGGTGACCATGCCGACGGTGTGCGGCAGCTTCACACAGTCCTTGAAGGCGGACCCGCCCTTGTAGTCCACGAGCACGAAGGTCATGTTCTCGGGGGTGTTGGCGACGGCAAGCGCCGCCACGATGGTCTGAAGGAGCTCCGACTTACCGGAACCAGTCGTTCCGGCGATCAGGCCGTGCGGCCCGTCACGCCGCATGTCGATGCCGAAGGGCCCGTCGTACGACTCACCGATGACGGCCATCGTCGACTGTCCGCCCATCCGCCAGCGCGCGGTGATCTGGTCGGCTGTCGGCGGCTCCAGCTGGAGCACGTCGAGCAGCCGGCTGGAGCCGGGCAGCGCCGAGTCCTCGGTCTCGCCGCTGATGTCGCGCAGCGGCGAGAGGGCGCGCGCGAGCCGTCCGCACCAGGCGGGGGACACGAAGTCGGGGCGCACGGAGCGGATGCGGGCGGCGCCCGTCTGCTCGACGCGCAGCCGCAGCTCAAGGGGCTTCTCGGCGCCCTCCTCGCTGTCGTCGGCCTCGCTGGAGTGCCAGGCCTGGAAGGAGGGGAAGCCGCCGGGGGCGGGCGGGGCGGGCGTCCGGCCGCCGGGTGCGGGCCGGGCCGGGAGGCTGATCTCCTCGGGCCGCGGCTCGGCGATCACGATGGCCTGGCACTCGCCGGGCAGGAACCGCTCCTCGGCGTCGAGGCAGAGCGCGAACATGGACACGGAGGGCCCTTCGCGCAGCAGCTTCACCACACCGGGCATCGACCGAAGGCGCCGCGACCCGTCCCAGATGACCACGATGTCGGGGTCGCCGAAGGAGGCCCCGCCCTGCCGGTTGTTGTTCTCCTTGGCCGCCTTCTGGCGGGCGGCCAGGATCTGGGTCAGCTCACCGATGCGGGAGCCGACGGTCTCGGCGTCCGTCCCGATCAGTACGTTGGCGTCCTGCGCCCCGGAGGGCCGCGAGTGCGGCAGCCAGCGCGTCCAGTCCCAGGTCTGGCGCGCGGAGTTCTCGGTCAGTACGTAGAACTGGACGTCCAGCGGGCTGTGCAGCACCGCGGACTGCGCGACCGCCCAACGGCCGAGGGCCTGGGCGGAGTCGCCGGGCCCGGCTATGCCGATGACGCCGAGCTTGCGCAGCGAGAGCGCGACGGGCGCGTCCTCGATCTTCCAGGTGACCTCGCGCTTGTGGTCGTCCTGCTCGGGGTCGTCGAGCACGACCTCGGAGTCGAGCCGCCCGGTGCCGACACGGAGCAGCAGATGGTCCTCGTCGGTACGCCGCCGCTCCCACAGCCGCGTACGCGGTCCCGTGCTGAGGGAGAGGATCCCCGCCGGGCTGAGGATGGCCTGCCGCTTGTCGAGCCGCTCGGCGACCAGGGCTTCCTGGGCGTCCTTCTCGATCCGCTCCTTGTGCTCGTTGTACTCCTTGACCTGTTTGGCATGGGACTTGCGCCCGTGCTTCTTGTCCATGAAGTAGTTGCCGAACAGGATGAGCGGGCTGAGCGCCGCCATGATCAGGTAGTACCAGCGCTGGAAGATCATCGCCGAGACGACGGCGCCGACCAGCGGTGTGAGCGCCATCAGCCAGGGCAGCGGCCGGGCCTCGAAATCACGCACCGTATTGGGCAGCTTGAATTTGGTCTGCCGCTCGGGCGGACGCAGTCGGGGAGGCCGGTTGTAATCGAGTCCGGAACCGTCGTCGGACCACTTCAGAGCGGCATTGGGCGGGGCATAGCGGTCGAGTTCGAGAAGGGTGTTGCCGATGGCGATCTGAGCGCCGAGCGGCCACTCCCCCTTGTCGCGCTTTTCCCCTTCCTTGCCGCCCCGATTGCTCTTGCTCCCCTTATTGCCCTTATTCCCCTTACCCCTCTTGCGCCCTTTCTCGCCGCCCTCGTCCTTTTCGCCGCTCTCCTCGATTTCACCGAACGGCTTGCCTTCGAGGGTTACGTCGTCAATATCACCATGTACGGCGACTTGGCAGGTGCCATCGGTTGCAACTGACAACGTCAGGGCGCGTGCGGGCACTTCGGGATCATCGATGCGGATGTACGAGGCGGGTCCGCTGCCGATGTCGTAGCGCCCGATCCCGAGGCGGTGCACGGCGCCGGCCACGGGCCCGCCCGCGACGCGCAACTCGACCAGGCCGGTGGGCTCGCCGGGCAGGCAGCCCGCCGGATCGTGCAGGCTGACGACGGCGCCCTCGCGCAGCGGGGAGGTGCCGATCGTCGCGGAGGCGTCGATGGGGTAGCCGTCCACGAAGACGATCGGTGCCCCGCCCTGGCCGGGGCCCGGCTGGAGTTGATGCCCGCCGATGGGGATGATCTGGGCGTCGCCGCCGCTGTAACCCACATGTGAGGCCAGCTCCTTGGCGATGTCCCCCACGGAGGACTCAGGATCGGCGTCGAGCACGACGTCGGCGTTGGCGCCGCCGAGCGGATCGACGACGGTCAGAGTCAGGCGCACGATCGTCCTCCCCTTCAGCCCGCTGCGACCACTTCCGGAACGCGGTCACAGTGGCTGGTCCACAGTGCCTGTGAGGCTGTCCACAGTGCCTGTGACGATAGCCGCTCCACCCTTCCCGCAGGCAACGGGCTGTGCACGAGCTCATAGCAGAGCTGTGACTCAACCGGGGTGTGCTCACTTCTGCCCCACCCGTAAGCTGCTGACCCAAGAGCGGAAGATCGCACGAACGGCCGCACGGCCTTCGAGCGGCCCGCACTGAGGAGCCAAGGGGGATGGCCCTGCGGCGAGTTGGATTGGATGTGAAGCCACATGGCCAAAGACGCCGATATCACATATGAGGAGATGCGGACCGCGGCGGGCAAGCTGAACGACGCCAAGGACAAGATTGATGAGAAGCTCGACGCTCTTGAGCGCTTCATCGAGAACCTGGTGAAGAACGGCTACACGACTCGCAAGGGTTCGCAGGCCTTCGAGGACTCCTTCAAGGAGTTCAAGAAGGGCGCCAAGGACACCATTGAGGGCCTCACGGGCATGGGCAAGTTCCTGACCAGCGCCGCGAAGGCGTACGAGGACCTGGATGACGACCTCGCCAGGGGTGTCAAGGGCAAGTAGTCACGCCCTTGAGCTGGTGAACCAAGCCGGTGCGACGGACCGCCTTCACGGCGGACTGTCGCACCGGTCGCATGTAGGCAGTGAATGTGTGAATTACGTGAATCGCGTGAATGCCATGGGGGCACTGTGGGCGGCGGTGGCGACCGGGCCAAATTGGACCTTGACGTGATCAAGGGCATGGGCACCGGACTCAACAACGTGAAGAAGGCCTTCGACGGCCTGGAGGATCTCGGCGGTCAGTACGAGGACGACTTCGGAAACGGCGACCTCGCCGACAAGTTCGGTGATTTCGCGGACAACTGGAAGCTGAGCCGCAAACGGCTGACGGACGAGATCGACGCGCTCGCGCAGATCGCCAAGGCCGCGGCGGAAGCGTACGAGGACATCGACCACCAACTGGCCGAGGCGATCCGTGGTGCGCAGGACCCCAAGTCGAAGAAGAAGGGCTGACTCATGGCCGGACGCCCACGCGATTGGCACCCGGTCGCGGACAGCGACCCCATTCCCGGTGACGCTGACCGGGTCGCGAACCTGGGGAAGAAACTCCGCAAGACCGCCGATGAGCTCGAGAAGCAGATCAAGAACATCAAGGCGGTCTCCGAGGTGGAGGCCTGGGACAGCAAGGCGGGCAAGGAGTTCCGCGAAAAGGCGCAGGGCAACGTCAAGAAGCTGGAAGCCGCCTTCAAGAGGTACGACACGGCGGCGGACGCCTTCGGCAGCGAAGTGACCGAGGTGGGCGGCAGGTTCGACGACAAGCTGCACGCCAAGCCGAAGAACTACGCCTCCGACCTGAACCGCGCCCAGGAGATGGCGGACCTCGCCCTCAAGGAGGCGCAGGACGCGGACGAGCGCAAGAGCGCCAGCCAGAAGAGCCTGGACGGCCTTTCGGACGACAAGAGCAAGAAGGACGGCAAGGACAGCAAGGACGACAAGAAGAAGCTTGAGGAGGCGCGGGACAGCGCGGGCGACGACGTCGAGGCCGCCAGGCAGAAGATCGATCAGGCCAAGAAGGTCCGCGACGACGCGGCGAAGCGCGCGCGTGACGCGATCGAGGACGTCATCGCCGACGACTCCCTGAAGGACGGCTTCTGGGAGAGCCTCGTCGACGACATCAAGTCGGTGACGGAGTTGATCTCCACCGTCTGCGGAATCCTCTCCCTCGTGGTCGGCTGGATTCCCGTCATCGGACAGGCATTGGCGGGAGTCCTAGGTGCGATAGCCATGATCGCCACGCTGATCACCACCATTTGCACCATCATCCAGGTCTTCCAGGGCAATGCCGACTGGATGGACGTGGGTCTGGCGGCCGTCGGATTCCTGCTGATGGGCGTGGGCAAGGCCTTCTCGAAGGTGGCGGGGAAGTTCGCCAAGACGGCGCTCAGCAAGATGGGCCGGGCCGGAAAGGCGCGGACCACGAAGCAGATCACCAGGGCGAACAAGAACCTGCGAAAGCTTTCCGGGAAGAAGTTCAAGCTGGAGCAGGGCGACGGCTGGAAGTCCCTCAAGGAACCGTTCACCGAACCGTTCTCGAAGGCGGCCTGGGGCAAGAACCTCAAGACCCTCAAGCCGGGCGAAGGGAACTTCGCGGCCGCCAGGAACGAACTGGCGGAGCGGGGCGGCGGAAGCGCCTTCAAGGGCATCGGAAAGTCGTTCTCCATGGCCGACCCCGGTGTCGCGTCCGACCTGAAGTCGATCAAGTCGGGAGCGGCCGGACTCGGTAATTTCGACGTAAATGCCGTGAGTCAGATCTCGAAGACGGCGACGCGTCTTGGGGTCACCGGGGCGGGCATTACGCTGGCCGGCCTCGGCCTTGACGGTAATCTCAACCCGCTCGTGGCCTGAGCCCACACCTAAGAAGGAACGCAGTGAACACACCTGACGACGACGTCCCGGCGCTGTCCGAGGATTTCGCGGTCCGCCTCGACCTTCAGCCCGGCTGGGTCGACCTGACGCTGCGCGAGAACTCGAAGGCCGAGGCGAAGGCGCTGGCCACGAAGACCGTCAACGAACTCAACCCGCTCTCCCTGGAGATCGAGAAGAGCGCGGTCTTCGACGACATGGCCGAGCGCGCGCTCAACCTCAACGAGGACGCCCCGGCGCTGGCGGCGGCGTACTACGCGGAGAGCGGTGAGGGCCTGATCAACTTGATGATCGACTCGTACGGCGACGAGGGCGTCCCGCGCCCCACGGCGGACGAGGTCCTCCCTCTGCTCCTGGAGTGGGAGAACGGCGAGGTCGTGGGTGAGCCGGAGGTGACCCGCCTGGAGCTGTCGGCGGGCCCCGCGATGCGGGTCCAGGCGACGCTGAAGATCAAGCGAATGTTCGGCCTCGGCCGCCGCATCACCGAGTTCGTGAAGTACGCGGTATTTCCGCCCGGCATGCAGAGCCTGGTCGTCGTCACGGCGACATGGGAGAAGATCCAGCTGACGGAGGAGAACGCACAGCGCGTGGACGAGATCGTCCCGACGCTGAGGCTGGATCTGGTGGACGGGGACGGAAACGAAATCGCCCCGAAGCCGGAACCCGGACAATCCTGAGTGAATTCGAGAATCTGATGAAGAACGCCAGCGAGTTCACGTCGCCGCCCTCCGACTACAACGTCATCGTCCCCGACGGCTGGTTCCAGCTGCCGCTCGCCCCGGAGCACCGCGACCGAGGCATCATGGCCCTCGCGGACCAGCAGTTCCGCGGCGTGGACAACGCCCCGCACATCAAGAAGCAGTTCATGCGGGAACTGCAGCGCAGGGCAAAGGACGCCTACAACGTCGGCGGCACGGAGCTCTACATCTCGACCCTGACGGTCGGCCAGCTCCCGCTGTCCTCCTCGCTCCTCATCAGCATTCCGGGACCCGACGAGTGGCCGAAGATCGCGGACCCGTATGACCTGGCGGAGCACTTGGCATCCAAGAGCACCACCAGTTCCGAGGACCGGGAGAAGCCCGACGCGTCCGACGATCCCGACGAGCCCGACGAGTCCCGTGCAGAACTGGACGTGGTGACGCTGGCGGCCGCGGGCAAGGCCGTCCGCCAGCGCCGCAGGGAGTCCCCGGACCCCTCGTCGCAGCTCGGCAGCACGCTCCCGAACACCCTCGTCACGTACTACGTCCCGATCCCCGCGACCAAGAGCTGGCTGCTCCTGAACTTCTCCACGCCCATGGACCCGCTGGCGGACAAGATGGTGGAGCTGTTCGACGTCGTGGCCGGAACGCTGCACTGGGACTGACCAATGACACGCACAGACGGCGCCCCCGACCCCGGCCCCCGCTCTCGGACCCGCGACGGCTTCGCCATCGCGGCCTTCGTACTGGCGCTGCTCGCCCTGGCCGCCGGTTTCTTCTGGGCGAAGGACACCTGGCGCACGGTGATCCGCGAGTCCCCGAACCTGATCGCGGACTGGCCGGGCGGCCCCTGGGTCTTCGGGATCATGGCGGGGGTCCTTGCGGTGGCCGGAGCGTACGCAGGCCTGTGGGCATCCAGCGCCCTCCAGGGCACGGAAGCCCCGCGACGCATCGCTCGACGCACGGCCACAACAGCGTGCTGGGCCCTGCCGCTGCTCCTGACGCTGTACGTCCTCTCGGCGCTCCCGGGCCGCAACTGCGGCTCTTCGTCACCGAGTTGCGAGGAAATCGACGGCGCGTTCCCCGCGCTCCTGACGTACGCCGTCACCGCGGCGGCCGTGGGCTGGGGAACGTACCGCGTGCGGAGCGCTCGCGAGGAGCAGCGCCGCGCGGTACAGCAGGCGAGGCTGCGAAAGCTGCGAAAGAAGGGCAAGGGGAAGAGCCGGGCGGCGAGCTAGGCAGACGCCTCGCCGCCCCGGCTGGTCAGCGGTTGATGGACTGGATTTCCTCGACCGTGATGTCCTGCGTGGTGCCGAAGGTACCCGCGGGGAGATTTCCGCCGGGGACCCCTGTGCCCTCCCACGTGACCTTCCACGTGATGGTGGCCTTGAGTTCGTACGTCCCGTCGCCGGACGAGCGGAGGTAGGTCACGCCGCACGGTGGGGTCTTCTCGGCGTTGCCCCGGACGTACGGGGAGCCGATGCTGCCGTCCTCGTTGATGGCGCACTCCCCGGAGGCGGGATGGCTCTTCGCGTCCTTCGTGCCGGGCTCGATCCGGAGGGACCGCGGCTCGGCGGTGGTCGTGGCCTCGATGTTCTGGCCGCCGGCGTTGAGCGATGCGGTCACCGAGACGGGCTTGAACTTCGCCTTGTCCAGCCAGGCCCAGGTGTGGAGATTCACCTTCGTGACGTTGTCCGGAGCGAGCGTGACCTTGGTTCCGGGGATCTTGATCTTCGCGTAGGCGAGTTCGGCAAGAACCTCGGGCGTGACCGCGTTCTCGACGTTCGGGGGCTCGCCGTTGTCGACCCAGAAGGGCGGCTTCTTGCAGGCGAAGATGTCGCCGCCCTCTTCGTAGGGAAGGGCGGCACGGTCCCAGAACATGCCCTTTCCCTTCTTGTCCATGTTGTAGTTCTTGTAGGGGTGACCTTCGACGTAGTGCTTCTCGAAGGCGGCGACCGCTTCCCCGAGCCCACTGGCGTGGGGGAGGTTCTTCGTCTTCTGGTGGTCCGCCTTGAGCTGCTCCGGCGTGTACTTGGGCTCGTACCAGCAGGGCGGCGGGGCCCAGTCGGCGGAGGACACCGTCAGTGGTCCGCGGGCCTTGCCGGTGCCGTTGCGGGACAGGTCGAACCGGACGACGGAGGCTATCTCCTCGTCGTTCTTCTCACCGGACTGCTCGACGTTGCCCTCTGACCCGCCGCCGGGCCCGTCGGCAAAGGCGTTGCTGGGGATGACCGAGATGCCCAAGACGGCAAGTACGAGTGCGGTACCCCTCAAGGGCCTTCTCACGGCTGGCACTGGCTGGCTCCCCGTTCCGACGAGACGGCGGTGGTCTTCCACACGCCCTTGGCGCTGCGCTTCAGGCTGGCGTCGTAGAAGACATAGGACTTCTTCGTCACCGGAGTCTTCTCAGGCTTGTCGGTCTTTCGGTCCTTGCCGAACCACTTGCTCTCGTCGCTGCAGTACGTGAGACGTGCGGAGCCGTCCTCGCGGAACGCCACGGTGCGGTCGAAGAACCGGACCGTCCCCGTGACGGAGTAGCCGTCGTCCACGACCGACTTGATCCACTCCACAGCGCTGGTGGCGCCTTCGCCCTCTGAGTAGAACTGGACGGCTTCGGAGCTCGGATCGCCCTTGATGATGGCGGCGTCGATGGCGCGGTGGCGCTCGGCGTTGTCCACGAGTACGGCGTCCTTCTTGGCGTCACCCGTCTTTCCGCCCTCAAAGACGAGTACGTCGTCCTTGGGGAGCTTCACCTTCGGGCGGCCGGCGCTGTCGTCAGCGGATGCGCTCGGTGAGGCGGACTTCTTCGCGTCGCCCTGGTCGGCGCCTGCGATCTTGTCCTTGTCCTTGGACTCGCCGTCGTCGCCGCTCCCGCAGGCCGTCAGAAGCAGGGCTGCGGTCGCGGCGAGCGCGGCGGCGACGTGCGTGGTGCGGCGGTTCACAGTCGGCTCCCGGTGGGGCGAGGGGGTCTCCAAAGCGCCGACGCTATCCGTGAGGTTGCTGGTTCCACCAGAGTTGATAACGGGGCAAGGAGGCAGATTTCGGTGAACTGTCATCGTGTCGTGACGCGAAGTGGGAGGCCCGCAACCTCAGTTGAGCTTCTTCTCCTGGGACTTGACCACAGCCGGGAAGACCTTCGCGTCGCCGGAACGTGACTGCATGAACGCGTTGCCGTCCACGGCGAAGTAGACGGCGATGGTGTCGCCGTGGCGGGTGGCCTGGGTGCGTACGGTGTGCGTGTCGCTCTGGTACTTGGTCATGGCCCTGAAGGCCAGGGACTCGTCGGCGCCGGGCGTCGGGGCGGTCCCGGTGGTCTCGGGGGTGACGGACTCGTACGCGTTGGACGCCTTGTCCCCCTTAGCCGTGAAGCCTCCCTTGCAGCCGCTGACCGCCTTGGCCATGTCGGCCATGGCGGCCTGTGCCTTCCCGGGCGCGTACGTCGCCAGCGTGACGTAGGTGAAGGTGCCGTCGAACTCCTTCTTCTCGGCGACGCGGACGAAACTGTCCTGGGTGTCGCCGACGGGGAACTGGCTCATCGCGTACCCGAGCGGGGCGCAGAGGGGCTTGCTGAGCTTGATGTTGTCCCTCGACTTCGCGAAGACGAAGTTGTCGGAGGGCTCTACGACGGCGTGGGCGGGCACTTCGTTCTTGGTCAGGGCGAGCTGGGCGGCCGATTTCGTGGGCTTCTTCTTGGCGGCGGGCGCGGAGGAGCCGGCCGCCTTGTCGGAGCTTCCGCCCTTGCTGCCCTTGCCCCCCTTGTCGTCATCGCCGCTGCCGCAGGCCGTCAGCGTCAGGAGGAGCGCGGCTGCTGTGGTGAGGGAGGCGGCGATGGGCAGGGTACGGCCGTTCACTGGGGGCTCCCGGTGGGGGTGAGGGATGTGTGGGGGTGGAGTGGTTGACGTTAGCGGTGGGGTTGTCGGCTCCACCAGGGCCTACCCCCGCCCCCGCGAAGAGTCCCCCCGCCCTACCCGCGCCGCAAGCCCCTCGCTCTCACCGTCCGCGCCCCGCAGCAGCGACCCGTACCCCGTGGCCGCCCACACGCTCCGCTCGCCCGGCACCTCGAAGTACGGCACCCTGCGGCCATCGGCACCCTCGTCCGTCAGTACCTCCGGCGCCCGGCGGGCACGGACCGCCGCCCCGCACTCCTCGCACGCCGCGACGTCCAGCTGATCGCGTCGGCCCAGCGGACGCCACCGGATGCGGAGGTCGGCGCGGCCGTGCAGTGGGTTGAAGAAGCAGAGGGGGAGCGGCGCGGGTGTGGCCTCCTCCAGCGCGTCCCGGCCCTCCGTGACCAGGGCAAGGACGCCCGCCAGGTCCGGCAGTCCGCGTGCCGCGTCGAGGACCGTGCCCGCTGCGGCGTAGGCGTCAAGTGCGCGTTGCAGGCCGGGAGTTGATGTGTCGGCGGACTGGGCCGCCTCGCCGAGGGCGAGGACCTCCGCCTCGGTCTGGCGGCGCAGCGCCGCCTCGTCCGCCGTGCGCGCCGCGGCGAACACCGCCTGGGGGAAGGCGAAGGGCGAGCCGGTCGCGCTCGGGTAGCGCTGAGGGCCGGTGCTCCTGCTGCTCCCTCGGTTCCGGCGGCGTACACGTACACGTGCGCGTACGAAGAAGAGCAGAACCCCTGCGGCCAGGGCGAGAGCGACGGCGACGGCGACCGCGACCGGCAGCGGCCAGGCGGAGCCATTGTCATCCGCATCCGCCCCGTCGGTGTCCCCGCGTGGCAGGCTGCCGTCCCCGCTGCCACCGTCACCGTCCCGCAGATGCTCCGTGGCGTCTTCGTACACCTTCGTGCCGTCGCCCTCCGCGATCAGCTCGATGGCCCTCTCCGTCTGCTCCGCGAGCCCCGCGTCCTTCGTCTCGTCGAGGAAACCGACCGCACCCACCGCGTCGCGGGCCTGGTGCTTGGCGTCGTCCGGCCACTCGTAGCCGTTGAGGTCTCCGCTCCACTTGTCGCCGCCCGTGACGAGGATGAGCTCGCGGCGGTCGACGCGGTCGTGCACGACTTCCGCGAAGGCGTCGGCCTCGCCGTCGTACGCGTCGCCCTGCACGATCGGCACCAAGGCGACCTTGATCGGCAGCCCGGTCTTCTCGATCTGTCGTACGAGCTGCCTCTGGCGGGCGGGAGGCACGGAGTCGGCGTAGGCGGAATCGACGTACACCGGCGACCGGCGCAGCGCGTCGGCCACCTTCTCGCCCGGACTCGGCGCCCCGGGCGCCTGCGCGTCCACCGGCAAGGCGGCGGCGACGAGCGCCGCGAGGGCGACGCCCGCCGTCGTGAGGGCACGCTTCACGTCACTGGACACCTGCGTACTCCCTTACCTGGCGGATGAGTTGAGGGATCCCGTCACGAGCCGCGGGCAGCGGACCCGGCACTTCCTCGTACGGCACGCGCTCGCCCCGCCGCGGGCCCGGCAGCGTGAGCCGGAGCGTGTAGGCGAGGCGCGGTTGCACGGATACAAGGACGCGGCACTGCGCGCACACCGGGATGGTGCGCAGGCGCTGGTCGTCGGGCGCGTACTGGGCGTCGCGCCATCCCGTGGCCGGGCCGTGCAGCGGGTTGAGCGCGCAGCAGGTCTTGTCGGCCCCGACGAGCGCGCCGCGGCCCGCTCGGGCGAGGACGACGGCGGCCGCGAGGTCGGCGGGAGTGGCGTCGTCGTCGATGTGCCCGTCAGGATCGCGGTCGGCGAGGAGCGTCGCGGTGTCGAGGCAGTCCCAGACGCGGGTACGGACGGCGGACGCGAGCGCGGCCTGGTCCTGCTGGTCCTGCTGGTCGAACTCGCGGGCAAGCGCGTCGAGTTCGTCGCGCGCCGTGCGGCGCAGGTAGCCGAGGGAAGGGTCCGGGGGAGCCTCGAAGGAGGTGGTGGCGGAAGGGGTCGACGTCGTACGTGGCCGACGCAGACCCGGCACCGCGAGGCGCAGCAGCCCGAGCAGCGCGGCCACGATCCCGAAGACGAGACCGGCCGCGAACGCGCCGACCAGGAGCCCCGGCCAGAAGTCGCCGGAGAAGAGCGGCGAGAGTTCGTTCTCCTCGACGGGGTCCGGCGCGTCGTCCATGGCGAGCGATGAGGTCTCGGGCTGCTCGGTGCGCGGTGCCTTGCCGAGGAACGTCATCAGGTCGTCGAGCCGCTCGCCGAGCCGGTGGTCGGCGGAGCGGTCGTCGTCATCGCCGTAGCGGATGGAGTCGGGGAGATCGAAGGCGATGAGGTTGGCGTCGATGCGTACGTCGTACGTCACGACGTCGATGGAGCCCCCGAGCGGATCGGCGACGACGTACACGCCGTGGTCGCCCTTCGCGCCCATCTTCTGCCGCACGGCTTCCACGAACTGCTCGGGATCGCCCGCGGACTCGTCCTCGGTGAGCTGCGGCACGACGGCGACGAACACCGGCCCACGCCCGAACTCCGCTACCCGGTCGCCCAGTTCACGCCTCTGCGCGGAGTCGAGTACGCGCGGGCTCTCGGGATCGCCGTAGACCGGACCGCTCTTGCGCAGCCCGTCGGCGACGCGCTCCACGCGGCTCGACAGGTCGGAGGCGGTGGGAGGCGGCGCCGCGCCGGACGTCTCCTGGTCGAAGACGAGGGAGGCACCGAGGGCGATCGCCCCGGCGACGAGAACGGCCGCGCCCGCCTCCACGCGACGCGCGGTGAGACGGCGCGGGACCGCTGCCTCGGGGGCCGCTGCCTTGGGGGCCGCCGCCTTCGGGGCGCCGGCGCCCGTCACGCGACGACGCCACCTGCGTACGTACGGACTGATACCGACGATCAGCAGCGGTACGCCGCTGAGGGCGATCCCGGTGACGAACGACTGATTGTCGCGGTCGACGGGATCGATGTGCATCTTCGCGGCTTCCCCGCCGGTCTCGCCGTGCTTCTCGCGGGCGGCTTCCGCGCGCTCGGCGGCCTTCTCGCCGCCCTGCGCGATAACGTCGGTGAACCGCTCGAAGCTGAGCAACGGGCCCGCGTCGTAGGGGAGTTCATAGAGGGCGACGGTCGACGCGTCGTCGGCGGGCGCCCGCACCCCGAAGGCGGTGGCCTCGGCGACGCCCATGTCGTCGACGAGCACATACAGCCCGTCCCGCCCCAGCCGGTCATGCACGGCCGCGAGCAGCCGGTCACTGCCGACGCCTTGCTCGGGCAGTACGAGGACGTAGGTGGGGACCTTGGTCCGCTGGGCCAGCTTCTTGAACTGCGGGGCGGTGGAGCGGGGGACGTCGCGGGGGAGTTGGTCGGTCACGTAGACGGGGTCGGCGCGGAGGAGGTCGGCGAGGGCGGCGGCTTGGGTGGGGGCGGTCGCGGTGCCGGACTTCGCGGCGGCATGGGCCGTGCCAGCACCGGTTCCGGTGCTGACGCCGACGCCGAACAGGAGGAGCGGACAAAGGGCAGCAAGCAACGCGAGGCGGCGCCACCCGCAGGGGCTCACGTGCGGTATGCCGCGACCACCACCACCGCCGGGACCGCCACCACCGCCCCTGTCCGCCCGCTCGCCGGCACGGTTCCCTGTCACGCTCACCAGCCCCACCCCGTAATTCATTGGGCGCACTTTACTGTCGCGACGGAGGCGTTTCCATGGGGACGCCGTGACGAGGCGGGGTGAGGGAGCTGGCGGCCCGCGGGTCCCTGATCTCCTCGCCGTCCGGCCCCATGACCATGTCACGCAAGCCTTCGCAGAGGACGTAGGTCGGGCTGACCCTGTCCGACGACCGAATCGCGACGAGGAATTCGCCGCCGGTGCGGCGGGTGACGAGTGGCGTACCGGCAGCCGAATGTGCGGCGGCGAAGGCCATGACCGTCATCCGCTGCGCGGTGGTCAAGGACTCGAGGCCGACCGCGTGGCGTCCATGGGGTCGGTGAAGCTCACCGTCCCCAGAATCGCCACGACCATGTCGCAGAACTCGCCCCAGTAGTCCAGGGATGCTGTGAAGAGGGTGAAGACAGCGGTGTAGGGGCCGTTGGGGAACGGTACGTGGACCTGGATCTGCCCTGTCCGAAAGCCGGCCTCCTCGCCGGTGGCCGACACGTCCGGTCCGAGTCTGATCTCCCGCAGGGTGACGCACGAGACCGCCGGGCCGCACGGCAGGTCCATCCAACGGGCGTCGTTGAGCGGGTCGTGGCCGAGGGCGGACAGGATGCCCTGAGCGGCGATGTCGGGGTCGGGCTGGTCGGTCTCGACGGCGGCCACGGTGAAGGCACACTGCGCCACGCCACCCTCGTCCGTGGAGAAGAGCCCCATGGCGGAGTAGGCCAGACCGCTCTGCGCCAGGTATTCGGCGATCGCGGCGTAATAGGGCGCCGCGGGGGTCCAGATCGACTCGTCGCCGCGAGAGTAGAGCTCTCGTACGAAGGTGTCGGCGAGCGCGGCGCGTTCCTCGGCCGTGCCCGCCAACGGGAGGGCGAAGAACCCTTCGGGGGCGGTGAATGTCATCGGCGGGAGCGGGGCGCCGCCGCCCGGAGCGGGCGGGATGACGTCCGTGGGGGTGGCCATGGCCTTGGTCCTGATCAGTAGTCGTCGGGCTGGTCTTCGACGTCTTCGCCGTCGGGGCCCATCAGCTGGTACCCCCCGGTGCCGGACCCGGGGGCCGGGGGCGGCCCGTCTCCCGTGCGGTACTCGACGAGGACGTTTCCGCTGGGGCGGCGGCTGACCACGGGGCGCGTGGCGAGCGCGTGCCTGGCGGTGAAGGCTGCGACGGCCTCGCGCTGACCTGGGCTGAGTCGGTCGTCGCCGAGCAGTTCGTGCGGTGTGGCCAGATAGCGGAGCAGCCCGTAAGGCAAGGACACGTGCAGTCGGCACCATGAGCCGTCGGTGAACCGGATGACCGCATCCGAGTTCTCCTTGCTGAAGTTCCGCCGCTCGGCACCGGCGATGTCCGTGCGGGCGCACTCCCACAGGACTTCGGGCCCTGCGCGTCCGTCGTCGGCGCGGCCGAGGATCACGACACGGCGGTCGGTGACGACGGCGTACGTGAGGTAGCCGGCGGGGCGGCGGCCGGGGTCGAGCTGCCAGGGCAGGGTGCGGGCGAGGGAGTCGGGCGCCGCCCACAGGACGGGGAAGTCCTCGACCTCGTTGTCCGGATCCTCGGGTGGATGCCCGATCGCCCGGGGGACTTTGGTGACGCTGCCCGATCCCGCCAGGGTCTCAAGACCGCCCGCGACAACGGCGTACAGACCGCGCAGGCCGAATCGCGCCGCTGATCGGGTGCGTTGCTCGGGCTTGGTCCGCGGCGCGTACCGCGGGCCTTCCGGCCAGCCGGGCAGGTGGTCTTGGACGTCGAGCCGGTTCGTGTCCCGGAACCAGCGCATTCCGGAAACCTGGGGTGCGACGCCGGTGGCGAACGCGACCAGGTCGCGGGCGAGTTGAGTCTCGCCCGGCTGCGGCTGCCATGCGGTCACGGACATGAGCTGGACCTTCAGACCTTCAGTGAGAGGTGGCGGACTGGTCAAGGCGGTCGCCGAGGTGAACCGCCTCGCCCACATGCTGGGGGATGGACCAGAGCTTGGGAGCGATCTTGACCGTCGCGTCGATGCCCCGGCCCATCTTGCCCAGGGGATCGGCGGCGAGCCGTTCGGGTGCCAGGAGGTTCCAGCCCTTGGTGCCCATGAGCTGTCCCGGCCGGTAGCCCGCGTTCATGACACCGGCGAGACGGTTGAGCTTCGTGCTCTCATGTCCGACCAACTGGACTTCCTTGGTCCCCCACAGGGTCACCGTCTTACCGAACCGTGAGAGCGACTTCCCTCCCGCCACCCCGGCGTCCTCGCCGAACGAGATCAGATTGCGGGCCGCCCTGGGACCGAGGCTCTTGAATCCGGCCCCGAAGACCTTGGCTTCCTTCGCGGCGTTGGCGCCCCTGGCGATCGCGACGCCCTCCTTGCCGAACGCGCCGATACCGGGCAGCAGCCCCAGGGCGTCGAATCCGATGGACATCCAACTGACATCGGCACCGGCGGCCATCGCGATGCCGTGGCTCAGCAGGGCCAGCCCGCTGGTGAGCAGGGCTGCCGCACCGAAGATGGCGCCCAGCGGCTCGAAGGGCAGAGTAATGATGGCGAGGAAGGCGAGAATGCCGCTGAGGTCGCTGAGTACGTCGCCGATCAGCTTGATCAGATCGGCGTGGTCCTCGAGCCACTCACCCGTGGCGTCCCACGCATCCGAGATGCCCTTGCCCAGCTTGTCCCAGAAGCCCGGCTCGTCCGGCGCGATGTCGCCCGCCTTGTCGAGCTCCTTGCTGATGGCCCCCGCGGCGCGGCTGTAGCGGCCCTCCAGCTCATACACCTGCTGGGCAACCCCGTCGACGTCCCCCGACGCCTTGGCGGCTTCCTCGCTGTCGGGCTTCGCCTCTTCCCGGGCCTCCAGCTTCCGCCCGGCCGACTTCTCGAGCCGGTCCGCCTCGTCCTGGAAGTCCTGCAGTTCACCGGCCCACCTGTGCAGCGCCCGGGAGGCCTTGTCGAACGACTCGTGGCTCTTCCGTACGAGCGGAGTGACGTCGTGCCCGATGTACTCGGTGAAGGCGAGCGCGGTCTTGCCCTTCCAGGCCCCGCACTCGATCCTCTCCAAGTCCCGTACCGCAGAACCAAGTTCACTCGCGAGCCCGCCCAACTTCTTCGCGAGCTCCCGCGTGTCCGTCACGTCCCCGGGGGTCGGGTCCCAGCCGATATGAGTGAAGGCAGGCCGACGCCCCACGTCACTTGCCCTTCTTCTTGGAGTCCGCCTTCGCCGACTTGAGCGACTCGGCCAGCTCCTGGTCCAGCTCGCCGAACTTCTCACCGATCTTGTCGATCATCTTGACGGCGCCGTGCGTGTGCTTGCCGAGCTGCTTGACGCCGTAGCCCCACTCGTCGGCGAACTCGTGCACGTCCTCGACGAGTTTGCCCGCGCCGACGGCCGAGCCGTCGGTGTTGCGCAAGGCGCGGCGTGCGGCATCCATGCGATCGCTGACCGTGGAGAAGGTCTTGCGCAGATCTTCGAAGATCGTGTCGTCGAGGCGTAGGTCACTCATGTCCGCGGTGTGTTCCCCTCGGCGGTCACGTCGGTCAGGTCGGTCATCGGCAGTCATTGGTGGTCATCGTCGGCTGGCAGGCGCACGGGAAGGGAAGGGCGCCGGGACCGACGATAACTGCGGGATGCATGAATTCGCCAGGGCGAACTGCTGTGAGGTGCGGGATAGCGGGCGGGTGGGTGCGAACCAGGTAGGTGCAGGCACAACGAGGCCTGGGGGTACCTTGCTTCTTCTTTGCCTTCCGCTTTGCTTCCATTTACTTTCTGGGGCGCCCTGGCGGCATGCCTGGCTAAGCCGCAGGGAGGGGCGGGGGAGGGCTAGCGTCGACGCATGGACACCCGAGCAATCCGAGCAGCAGTGCACGGCTTCAAGAACGTCACCCCGCTCCCCGGCCTGCCCGACGCCTGGCACTGGTCCCCGGTACGCACCCTGAACTTCGCCGGCGCACTGTCCGCCGACGGACGCCGCCTGCTGCAGCTGAGTTGTCGCGACTGGTTCGACGAGGAACTGGCCGTCGCCACAATGAAGTTCGCCCGGGAGCGGGAGTCGGAGATCTTCGCCCGCAACCCCCACCTCGGCACGGCGGACGGCTTCACCCCACCACGGACGGCCGCGGGCGAGCATCGCGCCTTCGACGTGGTCGTCGGCATAGCCCCCGAGACCCACGGCTTCTACCGCGTGGAGAATCCCGACCTGACGCCGCACGTACGCCTCGTATTCCCCGCGTACGCCCATGAGTTCTCGGGACGGGAGACGCTCGACGAGGCGATCACCCGCTACCGCATGCTGCGGCTGAACGAGTTCGACCGCCGGGACCCGGTCCCGTACCTCAAGATGCGCTACGCCAACACCCGCACACGAGGACGGAGCACCAACCGGGGCCGGGGCTTCACCAAGGAACAGAACCTCGAGCAGGAACTCCGCCTGCTGGAGAACGCCCCCGGCAGCTTCGTGGAGTTCGAGAACCGCCACGGGAAGGTGTGGCGGGTCGAGTGGCACGACGGGCCGTGGCTGCTGGGGGAGTGGGGAACGGCGGCGGGCCCTCCGCAGGACCCCGATGCGGCTGCCCCGCGCGAGATCGACCTGGAGGACTTGCTCGCCTTCGCCCACGCGAGATTGCGCGACTAGCCGCGCCGACCGCCGACCGCCCATTGCCCTCCCGGCTCATGGAAAGCTCCATCAGATGAAGCACGTGAGGGCGGCCGACCGGGACACGGAACACCACGACTTCCGAGCCGACGCGCGCAGCCGGCCCTTCTCCGTGGACCGTGACATCGAGGTGCCTGTTCCCGCCCCCGGCGAGGTCTGGACGGTCGGCGCCGTCATCCTGAACTCCAAGGGCGAAGCCTTCGCTCAGAAGCGAAGCCCGGATCGCCACCTCTTTCCCGGCGCGTGGGACATCGTGGGCGGCCACGTCGAGGCGGGAGAAACCCTCCTGGACGCGCTCGCGCGAGAGGTCGAGGAAGAGACCGGCTGGCATCTTCGGCGAGTGTGCCGGTTCCTCGGCACCAGTGCCTGGTCCGGCGACGACGGAGCTGGAATCCGTCATGAGGCCGACTATCTGATCGAGGTCGAGGGTGACCTGGACCATCCCGCCCCGGAATGGTCCAAGCACTCCGCCTATGGCTGGTTCGGCCCCGACGACCTCGCCCGCCTCAAAGAGAACTGCTCGCCCGGCGAATTCTTGATCCACGATCTGATCGCGCGAGTAGTGCAAGCCCAGGAGGAGGGACCCGTCTAGCCGGACCGGCTGCCCGGGTGCCGCCTACGCAGGGCCCCAGCCCTCGCCCGGTCGGACCCCTCGTAGGCTGACCTGCCAGAGCCAACGAGGGGACGGGGACGACCATGGCCCGCTACACGGAAGCGCAGACCATCGAGCGCGGTGGATTCAGCATCAAGGTGCCGGAGACCTGGTGGGAGTTCGACGTCCGCCCGGAGTCGCGTGACGCCAGCATCCGCCAGATGATCAACGACCGCGTACGCGAACGCCCCGAGCTGGAGCCGCACCGCAACACCTTCGAGGGCTTCCTGCGCAAGGCGTCCAAGGAGGCCTGGCAGTCCGGCGCCCTGTACTGCGGCTGCATGGCGGAGAGCTTCGGCGGCGATGTGCCGATCACCGGCTCGGTCACGGTCTCCCTGGTCGGCGCCCGCACGTCGAGCGGCGAAGTGATGCCGACGGACCCCGCCGCGATCGTGGCCCAGCTCGGCGTACGGGAGGCCAAGCGCGAGGGCGACACGTACCGCAAGGTGACGACGGTCGACATCCCGGGCGTGGGGCTGGCGGCCCGCACCTACGGCATCGAGGACGTCTCGGTCCCCGGCGACGACCGCACGATCCGCGTCGTACTGATGCAGACGTTCATCCCGGTGCCGGGCCAGGAGGGCAAGGTCGCGCTGGTGGCGGGAAGCAGCCAGGTCCTGGACCTGGCGGAGTCGTTCTTCGACATCTTCGACGCGGTGACGTCTACGTTCCGCTTCGCGGAGTAGGCGGCGCCCAAGCGCTGACGCTCTACCGCCCTGCCGCCTTCCCGTACGCCGCACGCAGATAGTAACTTCGCATGTGCGTACGGGTAGTTGTGGGGCGGAAGTGGCGGGGGTTGCGGCATGGCGGGGAATCGTCCGGCGGATTGGCATGTCCTGGACTTGGACAAGGACCCGACTCCCGGTGATCCGGACCGGGTCCGGAACCTGGCCAAGAACCTGCACGATTTCGCCGACGACGTGTCGAAGGTGCTCCGTGACATCAAGGGGATGGCGGGCGAGGACGCGATCCTCACCTGGGCGGGCAAGACCGCGGAGTCCTTCACGGCGGAGTTCGAGGACGCGCCGGGCAAGCTGAAGAAGCTCAAGAAGAGCTACGAGATGGCGGGCGACGCGCTGTCGACGTACTGGCCGGAGCTGGAGCGCGCCCAGGCCCTCGCCGACAAGGCCCTGGTCAAGGGCCGCGAAGCGCAAGGCGACTTGTCCTCCGCCCAGACCCGGCTCACCTCCGCCGACTCCTGGATGGACAAGGCGGGCAAGGAAGCCGACAAGTACAAGGACGACGACGGCGGTTCCAAGTCCAAGGACGTCCCCAAGCCCGACCCGGACAAGGTCAAGGCCGCCACCCGCAACGCCACCTCCGCCGAAAAGGCCCAGACAGCCGCGAAGTCGGATGTCTCCGCCGCGAAGAGCAACCTCGACGCCGCGAAGAAGATGGCCGAGGACGCGCGCAAGATGCGCGAGGACGCCGCGGGGACGGCGAAGAAGAAGCTGGAAGACGCCTCCGACGCCGGTATCCAGAACCGCAAGTGGTGGGAGGAGGTCGGCGACTGGGTCACCGACAACTGGGACACCATCGTCGCCGTCTGCAAGGTCGTCGTCGCCGTCCTGGGGATCATCGCGATGATCATCGGCGGTCCGATCCTCGGCGCGATCGTCCTCATCGCCGCACTCGTCGTCCTCGCCGACACCCTCAACAAATACGCCAACGGAGAAGCAGGGCTACTCGACGTCGCCTTCGCCGCCCTGGACTGCATCCCCGGCATGAAGGGCCTGACCTCCCTCCGCGGCCTCGCCAAGGGCATGATGGGCCTCAAGGCAGGGATGAAGGGCCTGGCTCTTGGAGCAAAGGGCCTGGGGAAGGGCGCGCGTGCCATGGGGCGGCAGGTGAAGAAGCTCTTCACCTGCGGCGACCCGATCGACATGGCCACCGGCGACATGGTCATGTCCGCAACCGACGTTGAGCTGAGTGGCGTGCTTCCTCTTGTGCTGGAGCGCCATTACCGCACGAGCGTCAACAACGGCCGCCTCTTCGGGCAAAGTTGGACCTCCACCCTCGATCAACGGCTGCGACTCGACGCCACGGGCGCGTTGCTTGCCACCGCCGACGGGATGATCCTCGTCTACCCGGTGCCGGAACAGGACGTGCCTGTCCTCCCCGTGGAGGGCCCGGCCTGGCCGTTGAGCTGGGATGGTCACCCCGGTGGCACGCTCACAGTGGAGCAGCCCGAGGTCGGCCTGAGTCTTCACTTCCGACCGTTGCAGGGGGGTTCCCCTGACGAGCTTCCGCTGGCCGTGATCAGTGACCGCAACGACAACACCATCGGGGTCACTTACGACGCCGACGGCATGCCTGACGAGGTCACCCACCACGGTGGTTACCGCGTCGGCGTGACGTGCGCGGACGGACGGGTCACAGAACTGGCCCTGCGCAGCCACCCCGAGCAACCCACCCTGATTCGCTACGGGTACGACGAGCACGGTCGCCTGGCCGAGGTGTACGACTCCTCCGGACAGCCACAGAAGCTCTTCCACGACGACCAGCACCGCATCAACGGCTGGGAGGACCGCAACGGCGCGTGGTACCGGTACGAGTACGACGCTGGCGGTCGTTGCGTGGCTACGCGCGGAGTGGACGGCCTGCTCAACAACACCTTCGACTATGACGACGAGGCACACGTCACGACCGTGGTCGACGCACTCGGATTCAGCACGCGCTTCCAGTTCAATGACTCCTACCAGCTCGTCGCCGAGACCGATCCCCTGGGGAACACGGTTCGCCAGGAGTGGGACCACCGCGACCAGATGCTGTCCTGGACCGATGCGCTGGGGCGCACTCTCCGCATGGAGCGGGACGGCATGGGCAACCTCACGGTCGTCCACCTGCCCGACGGGGCCACCTCCAGAGTGAGCTACAACGACCTCAACTTGCCGGAGGAGCAAACCTCCTATGACGGCAGTGTGGTGCGGCAGGAGTGGGACGAGCGGGGCAACTGCACCTCGCTGACAGAAGCCGACGGGGCCACCACGCGGTTCACCCGTGATGGAACCGGTGCTCTTACATCGGTGACGGACGCGCTGGGGGCGGTGTCCCGCTTCACGAACAACGAGGCCGGGCAGCAGCTCACTGCGACGGACCCGCTGGGCGCGGTGACCCGGTACGAGTACGACTCCTTCGGCCGCCAAACTGCCGTTGGCGACCCCCTGGGCGCGACGACGCGACTCCTTTGGACCGTCGAAGGGCAGATGGCGGCCAGGACACACCCCGACGGCTCCATCGAGTCCTGGACGTATGACGGTGAAGACAACTGGCTGACGCACACCGACGCGCTCGGTCAGGTCACCCGCCACACCTACGGGGCTTTCGGGCTGCTGGCTTCCCGCACCACACCGGACGGAGCCCGCTACACCTTCACCCACGACGCCGAGCTGAGGCTCATTCAGGTAATGGGACCCGCCGGGCTCGCATGGGACTACGCGTACGACGCAGCAAGCAGGCTCACATCGGAGTCCGATTTCGACGGCCGTACCATCGCCTACGAGTACGACGCAGCCGGACAACTCCTCAGTCGTACCAATGCCGTGGGGCAGACAACGACCTTCACCTATGACGCGGTGGGGAACCAGGTCGAGAAGTGCGTGGACGGAGTGACGACGGTCTACATGCACGACGCCGCGAGCCGTGTGCTGAGGGCTGTGAGCCCCGATGCCACGCTCACGTACACGTACGACCAAGTGGGCCGCAAGACCACAGAGGCCATCGACGGTCGCGCGCTGACGACGTCGTACGACGTTCTGAGTCGTCCCGTCCGACGTACCACTCCTGCGGGAGCCACCAGCACGTACCGCTATGACACGGCGGGGCGCCGCACGATGCTCACCGCCTCGGGCCACACCCTGACGTCTGCGTACGACGACCTTGGGCGCGAGGTCGCCCGCGGCATCGGCGGTACGGGCACATCCCTCGCCTTGAGCTGGGATGCCGAGGGACGCCTCACCGGGCAGATGTTGACCGGCCCGGGCAGCTCACCGCCGCACCTGCGCCGGGCCTACGCCTACCGCGCCGACGGCAACGCCATCTCGATGGACGACTTCGCGACCGGTCGGAGGGAATTCGATCTCGACACGATGGGCCATGTCACGGCCGTGCGAGCCGATGGCTGGAGCGAGTCGTACGCCTACGACGCGTCGGGCAATCAGACGCGGGCTACGTGGCCGGACCGGTTTCACGGCGCAGACGCCCGGGGCGATCGTTCCTACACCGGCAGCCGTGTCAAGCGCGCCGGCTCCGTCCACTACGAGTACGACGGTGCCGGACGTGTCGTATTGCGCCGTAAGACACGGCTGTCCCGCAAGCCGGATATCTGGCGGTACAGCTGGGACGGGGAGGACCGCCTCACTGCTGTCACCACCCCGGACGGCACCCGCTGGCGATACGCGTATGACTCACTCGGGCGTCGCGTCGCCAAGCGGCGGCTCGCCGCGGACGGGGAGTCGGTGATTGAGGAGATCCGCTTCGTCTGGGACGGGCCGCACTTGGTGGAGCAGACGACCTGGCCGTCGAGCAGCACCGACGAGTCGACAACGATCACGTGGGATCGTGACGGCCTGATCCCGGTCGCCCAGACTGTACGGACGACGATGGATGGTGCACCCCAGGGCGGCGCGACCTCAGGAGACATCGACGAACGCTTCTTCGCCATCGTCACCGATCTCGTTGGTGCCCCGACTGAACTCGTCGACGAGGAAGGCATCGTCGCCTGGCGGTCCGATACCACGCTCTGGGGGCTCACCACGTGGAGTGCGGATGCCAGGACCTCCACCCCTCTCCGGTTCCCGGGCCAGTACTTCGATCCCGAGACCGAACTGCACTACAACAACCTCCGCCACTACGACCCGACCACTGCGACCTACATCAGTCCCGACCCCCTGGGACTTGACGCGGGGCCCAACGCGCGCGCCTATGTGGCCAATCCCCAGCGCTGGACCGACTACTTGGGGCTTCTCTGCAATTCCGCGATCCTCGGCAAGAACCTGGCAGCGGACGGACGCCCCGTCTTGCCCGGCCAGGCGGCGGCGCACATTGTTCCCTCCGGAATCAAACGACCGAAGTCCCTCGCCGTCGACAGCCGTAATCTATTGAAGCGGTACAACGTCGATATCAACGATGCGGCGAACGGGATACCTTTGGGCCATGCGAAGCCCCACAACTTCACGCATCGCGACAAGTTCCTTATCAGGCTCAACCAGCATCTGGTGGCCACGGAGCGGATCGGCTTGGCCCAAGGCCATAGCGTCGCTAAGATCGGTGACTCGATCCGTCAGGAATTGCGAAGCATCGGGAAACAGGTGCAACATGAACTTTCACCCAGTCAGATGGTGAATGGTAAACCTTCACCCACCGCAACCTGGACGAGGCTGACCCCCTGACGGAAAGCAGAAGGCAGAAGGTGGCAAGCGTATGACGAGTGAAGACCAGAAGAGGCCCCTTTCCGTGTATCGGCTACTGCCAAGCATGCGGGAGTTTCAAGTCCTTCGCCTCGACAATACTGTGGTGGATGTCATGCGCTGGCAGCTCAATGGCTCCCAGGGGGACCACCCCACTGATTTCACTGCCGAATGGGGAGGCGACCCGCGGTGGCGTAAGAGCGATTTCCCCAATGGGGACCCCAGTACGCCCGCTCTCAGTCGCCGTGTGGTTGATCACCTGAGAAACGACCTCACTAGGGCCGGCAGCCTCTTGCCGGTGCACATTGAATATCCTGAAAAGTCATCGAGGCCCCCGGTACTCCAGGAAGATGAGTACTTTCTCTACCTCGTGGAGCGCGCGGTCGACTGCCTCGATCCGCAGAGGTCGTCGCCTCCGGACCAGCTCGGCCGAATCCAGACCTCGGTGTTCCGGCCGGATGCGGTTCCCGCCGAGCTCCCGGCGTTCAGATCTACGCAATTTCCCATCGGCGTCTGCTGGAACGGGTGGATGGTGGACCGCCTGGCCGATCTTCTGGGGGATCAGTTGGAGATTCGCCTTGTCTGGTCGGAGGACTCCACGCTCGATCCGCACCCCAATCCCTGGGGATTCTGACGTGAGTGTTCCCATGGCCTTCCGGGACCATATGCGTCGGGGCGCGAAGGAGATCCTGGCGAGGTTCCCTGAGGCGCTCAAGCCTGAGATCTATGTCGTCTCGTTCAGCATCTGGCGTGTCAACTACGACCCCCGATTCCCGTACGTGACCATCGGCTACAACACCGAGAGTGAGGTCCGCCGCGTACTGGACACGGAGTGCTCGTACGAGGGAGCGGCTCGGTGGGAGTATTCCTATTGGCTGTTGGAGGGATTCGAAATGCTCGGGCGCGTTCCCGAGGATCCCGTCGGTGGCGAGCTCTACGTGCAGGAGATGAGGAACAAGGGGATTTGGTACGACGGTGAGGTTGGACCCCTGGAACGACCACAAGTCGAGGCCGGGGTGGAGGACATGCGGGATGTTGTGGACGAGCAGCTTGTACTTGACTTCGATGAAGTATGCATTGACATTGCCCGCCACCTGCATGCCAGTGGTCAACTAGAAGCCGCCCTCGGTAGGGCAGTGCCGATTGTTGTCTTCGACATGGACCGCCCTGAATGGGAGCTCGAGGCGACAGAGGCAGCCAATCCTCAGAGCCTGATCACTGAGTTCTCAGACCATGTTCGTGGTTAGTGACCAGTAATGCCGACGGGAGAGCCTCGGCCCCGAGGGGCGCTACCGGCTCCCCCGCCCGCGTGATCAACGCGCCGGATCAGTCCGGCTCAGCGGCGGTTCAACCCCCGCTTCACCTTCTTCCCCGCAGCCGACTCATCCAGCGTCTTCCACAGCTTCGACGAGCTCACCGACGTGTAGACCCCCGGAGCGCCCTGGCCGCCGCAGCCGTCCCCGTACGAGACGACGCCTATCTGGATCGGGGCCCTGCGGCCGGGGACGTTGCGGAAGATGGGGCCGCCGCTGTCGCCCTGGCAGGAGTCCTTCGTCTCAACTCCCGCGCAGAAATTGACCTTTGAGTCGTACTCCCCGTAACTCGTCCCGCATTCCGCGTGCGAGAGGATCGGGACCTTTACCTGGCGCAGGCGGTCCGGAGTGTTGGGGAGTTCCGTGTCCGTGTTTCCCCAGCCCGTGACCGTCGCCTTCTGGCCCGGGCGGATGAGCGCGTCCGTGCCCTGCGTGGGGAGGGCGACCGGGGAGATGCCCCGCACCGGCTTGCTGAGTTGGATGAACGCTACGTCGTACGCCTCCTGGCCCTTGAGGTAGCGGGGGTGCACCACTACGCCGCCCTTGGCCACGTTGCGTATCTGGCCCTGGCCGGCGGCGGAGAGGACCGTGCGGCCGACCGCCACCTGGAGCTTCTTCGGCTTCAGGGGCTTGCCCGCGTCGTCCACCAGGCAGTGGGCCGCCGTCATCACCGTGTCCGCGGTGACCAGGCTGCCGCCGCAGAACTGGCGGTCCAGCGGGCTGCCGGACCCCTTGTCCATCACGGCCGCCATGAACGGGTAGGCGTCGTTGGAGACTTCGGTGCCGCCGATGATCGCGTGCGCGGCGGGTGTGCCGGTGGCCAGCATGGCCAGCGCCGCCGTGGCTACGCCGGTTACCGCCAGGGTCTTACGAGACGCCCTCCGTGAGGTACGTCGTACGTGCGAGGGAAAGGAAAGTCTCATGGGGGTTGAATTTCTCTTCCGTGTCGAGCAGAGGTCGAGCAGAGCAGGATTCTGTTATGCGGCACGCCGAGTTGTGCGGTACGCCGACCGACTGACTCGCCGTTGCTACGGGGGTCTTGGCGTGCCGGACTGTGAGACGGAGGAGGGTGGGTGGGGGTTCATTTGGGAGTGGGGCGCTCTTCGCCCCCCGGGGCTCCCCCCCCGGCTTCACGCGGCGCCCCCCACCACCGTCATGGCTGAACTCCACCCACCCCGGGAACCACCCCCACCCCTCCCGGCGTCATCCGTCCGGCTGATGGATCAACCGTTCATCAGTCACCGATCAGTCACCGATCAGCTGGTGTTCCTCATCACCGCGCCCTGCGGCGCCCGTTGCGCAAACGGTAGTTATTCGCGTACGCACATCCTTGTCTCCTCTTCCCGTCCAGGAATGCGTGGGAACCATGGAGTACGGATTGCGCGTGGATAACGATGAGGGGTACGGGCCGCGGCAGTCTTAACGCGCCTTGAGGGGCTTATGTGCTGCTGATACGGTGCGATGACTTGACACTGTGCCTGGGGCTGAATAGCCCGCCCGAGGCGGGCGAAGAGAGTCGCGAGTGTCTGAAAATGACCGAATCTTCTTGGGCGTGCGGGGAGCAGTTGCGTGAAGATCCAAGAGCGTACGGGGGCGGGCAACAGCCGTTCCGCCGCGCCGGTTCAGCCAGCGGTCGGTGAGCGCCTTCCCGCGCCGCCTCGCGAGCGCAAACCGGCACTCGCCGCCCTGGCCGTTCTGCTCATCCTCATCGGCGCCCTCGGCGCCACCGTTCTCGTGCTGCGCGCCGGAGACCGTGTCGAGGTCGTGAAGGTGACGGCGGAGATCCCTGCGGGGGAGTCGGTGAGTGACGACAACGTCACCTCCGTCATGGTCGCCGACGACACGAGCATCAACTACGTGAAGTGGTCGCAGGTCGACAAGCTGAAGGCGCTCAAGGCCACCAACACCATCCCCAAGGGCGCCGTGGCCGTCGGCGAGATGTTCTCCAGCAAGAGCGGCCTGCCCGCGGGCAAGTCGGCCGTCGGCGTCTCCCTCAAGGAGGGGCAGTACCCCGCGGACGGCCTGAAGGCCGGCGACACCGTGGACGTCTACCAGGTGGGCGACTCCGCCTCGTCCGGGTCCAGCGACAAGGAGACGGGCGGCTCCGCCGGCAGCGCCGGTACGGGTGACTCGCCCATCGTCTCGGCCGCCCGCGTCAGCTCCATCGCGGACACGAGCGACGCCACCGTGAGCACCGGCGCCCTCGGCGTCACGCTCCAGGTGGACAGCGCCGACGCCGCCGCCGTCACCAGGGCCGCGTCCGCCGGTGAGGTCGCTCTCGTCCAAGTGTCTCCCAACGGCAACTAGAGGCGAGTAGAAGAGACATGGCGCTCATTGCTCTCGCCGCAGACAAGGGGTCTCCCGGAGTCACCACCGCGGCCGTCGCGCTCGCAGCCGTCTGGCCGCGGCGCGTGCTGGTCGCGGAGACCGACCCCGCAGGCGGCGACCTGGTCTACCGCAGTGCCGCCGCGCACGGCGGACCGCTCAACCCCAACACCGGGATGCTCAGCATCGCGGCCACCGCTCGCCGCGGCCTCGTGCCCGACCAACTCTGGGACCACACCCAGCCGTTGGCCGGTGGGCTCGAAGTGCTCGTGGGTCTTGGTGTGGCCGAGCAGGCCGCCGGGCTCGCGGGGCTCTGGCCGACCCTCGGTCGCGCCTTCTCGCAGCTCGCCGACTCCCCGCACGCGCCCGCCGACGTCATCGCCGACTGCGGCCGCGTCAGCGGGGACACCCCGGCCGTCGAGCTCTTTCCGCAGGCGGCCCTCGTGCTGCTCGTCTCGCGGACCGAGCCCGAGGCCATCGCCCGCGTACGAGACCGTGCCGCCGCCCTCGCGGCCAAGCTGCACGGCGGATCCCGTGGGGCCGCGTCGCTCGCGACCCCGCTCATCGGCGTACTCCTGATCGCCGACCCCTCGACGTCCGCCAAGCTCGTCCACCAGGTCAACGACATGCTGGTGGCCGCGCAGACCGGCGCCCGCGTCGTCGGCACGCTCGCCGAGGACCCGGCGGGCGCCGAGCAGTTGGCGGGCCGCAAGCGCGGCCGTCTCGACAAGTCGATGCTGATCCGCTCGGCCCGCAAGGTGACCGTCGACCTGTACCAGCAGTACGGCGCCGCCTGGGCCAACCCGGCCGCGGGCACACAGGGCATGCAGGGCACGCACGGAGCCGGTGCGCACGGAGCCGGCGCGCACGGGGCCGGCCGATGAGCGTTCCCGTCGATCACCAGCTCGTCAAGCGGTTCCGGCAGGACGCCGGTGACCGCATCGCCGAGCAGCGCCGCCTGGACCAGGTCTCGGGCGTCACCCCCATGTCGGGCGAGGACGAGCGGCAGTACGCCCGCGCCGTCATCGCCCAGATCCTGGAGGAGTACGCCCGGATAGAGATCAACGCCGGGCGCACACCGCTGGACGCCGAGACCGAGGAGAAGTACGCGGCTGCCGTGCACGCGGCGCTCTTCGGCGTCGGACGGCTCCAGCCGCTGCTCGACGACCCCGAGGTCGAGAACATCGACATCAACGGGTACGACCAGGTCTTCGTCGGATACGCCGACGGGCGCGAGGCCAAGGGCGACCCGGTCGCCGAGACGGACGAGGAGCTCATCGAGCTCATCCAGATCCTCGGTGCCTACTCGGGTCTCTCCTCCCGCCCCTTCGACTCCGCCAACCCGCAGCTCGACCTCCGGCTCCCGGACGGCTCGCGTCTGTCGGCCGTCATGGACGTCACGCGGCGCCCCGCGCTCTCCATCCGACGTGCCCGCATGGGCAAGGTCTTCATGTCGGACCTGGTGGGCAACGGCACGGTGACGCCCGAGGTCGCGCACTTCATGGCGTGCGCGGTGCGGGCCCGCAAGAACATCATGATCGCGGGCGCGACGAACGCCGGAAAGACCACTCTCCTTCGCGCGCTCGCGAACGAGATCCCGCCGCACGAGCGTCTGGTGACCGTCGAGCGAGCCCTTGAGCTCGGCCTCGACCAGTACGCCGATCTGCACCCGAACGTCGTCGCCTTCGAGGAGCGCCTGCCCAACTCCGAGGGGCAGGGCACCATTTCGATGGCGGAGCTCGTACGCCGTTCGCTCCGTATGAACCCCTCCCGCGTCATCGTCGGTGAGGTGCTCGGCGACGAGATCGTGACCATGCTCAACGCGATGTCGCAGGGCAACGACGGCTCGCTCTCCACGATCCACGCCAACAGCTCGAGTGAGGTCTTCAACCGCATCTCGACGTACGCCCTCCAGGCCACCGAGCGGCTGCCCATCGAGGCCAGCCAGATGCTCGTGGCCGGAGCCGTCAACTTCGTCGTCTTCATCCAGCGGCGCAACAACTACCAGACCGGCGGCAAGCTCCAGCGCATGGTGACCTCGGTCCGCGAGGTCAACGGCGTCGACGGCCGCGTCCTGTCCAGTGAGGTCTTCGCGGAGGCCTCGAACGGGCAGGTCGTCGCGCACGCGCCGATAGCCTGCATGGACGACCTGGCCGCGTTCGGCTACCGCCCCGCCGGGCAATGGGGGTGAGCACGACATGAACTCACTCGGCTCGATGGGCGGCCTTTTCTCGCTGCCCGTCCTGTACGCACTGGGCTGCGGCCTCGCGGTCGGCGGCGGCCTCGCGGTCCTCGCGATGGCGCTGCGCGGACTGCCGGTGAAGCCCGAGCACGAGAAGCAGCGGGCCAGCGAGCGGATGGGCGAACTCATCCGCTTCGCGGGCCGGCGCGGCTCGCTCGCGATCGGCGTGGGCCTGATCGTCCTGCTGCTCACGCGCTGGGCGGTGGCGGGCATCGCATCCGGCATCCTCGTCTTCTTCTGGGACAAGCTGTTCGGCGGCGCGGCCGAGGAGCGCGCTCAGATGAAGCGTGTCGAGGCCCTCGCCGCGTGGACGGAGTCGCTGCGCGACACCATCGCAGGCGCGGTCGGCCTGGAGCAGGCGATCCCCGCCTCGGCGCGGGCAGCCGCACCGGTGCTCCGCCCCCACCTGGACGCTCTGGTGGACCGGCTGCGTGCGCGTACGCCGCTCCCCGAGGCCCTTCAGGTCCTCGCCGACGAGATCGACGACGCGTCGGCCGACATCATCGTGGCGGCGCTGATCCTGAACGCGAAGCTGCGCGGACCCGGCCTGCGCCAGGTGCTCGGCGCACTCGCCAAGTCGGCGCGCGAAGAGGTCGACATGCGCCAGCGCGTGATGGCGCAGCGGGCGTCGACGCGGCGGTCGGTGCAGATCGTGGTCGCGGTGTCGATCGCGTTCGTACTCGGCCTCTCGATCTTCAACCGCGACTTCGTCGCGCCCTACGGCACGCCGGTCGGGCAGCTCGTACTCGCCTGTGTCTGCGGCCTGTTCGCGCTCGGCTTCTGGTGGCTGCGCAAGCTCTCGACGGTGGAGACCCCGGACCGCTTCCTGGTCAGGGACGAGCCCGGCGTGCAGTTCGTGCGACCTCGGGGCCCGGGCGGGGGCGCCCCCGCCGGGTCGGGTGAGCAGGCGCCGCTGACGGGTCCGGCCGGTCCGTACGGGCAGCCGGGTCAGCCAGGGCAAGCGGGTCAGCCCGGTCATCCCGGTCAGCCCGGCCCGACCGGCTATTCGAACCCGGAGGGGGTACGTCGATGAGCCTGACGATGCCGATAGTGATCGGCGCCATCATGGGCCTGGGCATCTACGCCCTCGTACGTGCCCTGATGCCCTCCAAGCGGAGCGCGGTCGCGACCGTCGCGCGGATCGACGCGATGCGGGCGCGGGGCGCGGCCTACGAGTCGCACCGCTCACCGTCCGGTGACGCCAGGAAGAACTCCGGCCGACTGGATTCGACGCGCTCCCGGGTGGGCATGCGGGTCGCCGAGTTCTACCTCGCGCAGGGCTGGGAACAGCGCTCGCTGCGGGCCGACTTGGCGGTGCTCGACCGCAGCTGGGAGAAGTTCCTGGCCACGAAGACGTTGCTGGCGGCCGCGGGTGTCTTCTTCGGGCCGTTCATGTTCGTCATCATCTGGACGCTGGGGGTCGGTCGCAGCCCGATCATCCCGGTCTGGCTCGCCTTGATGTTCGGCGTCCTCTTCTTCTTCCTTCCCGACCTCGAAGTGCGCAGGGACGCCGCGGACAAGCGGCGCGACCTGCGTCGCGTCATCGGCGCGTATCTGGACCTGGTGTCGATGAGCCTGGCGGGCGGCCGCGGCCTCCCCGAGGCCCTGATGGCGGCGGCGGAGATCTCCGACGGCTGGGCGACGCAACGTATCCGAAGTGCGCTGGCCGATGCGCGTATCACCGGCATCAGCCAGTGGCAGGCGCTCGGCTCACTCGGCGAGCAGCTGGGTGTCGAAGAGCTCAAGGACCTGTCGGCCTCGCTCGGCCTGGTGGCCGACGACGGAGCCAAGGTGCGCGAGTCGCTCGCCTCCCGTGCGGAGACGATGCGGCACCGCGAGATGGCGGAGATCGAGGGCAGCGCGGGCGAGAAGTCGCAGTCGATGCTCGTCGCTCAGCTCCTTCTCTGCGCGGGCTTCCTGGTCTTCCTCATCTTCCCGGCGGCGATGCGCGTGTTCCAGGTCTAGCGATCTTTACGGCGACGGACGGGCCGGCCGACGGGGGCGGCCCGACAACCTCCCCCCACTCCTGAGAGGACAACTCACCATGAACGGACGGAACTTCAACACCGGGATCCCGGCTATGGACTTCCTGGTCACCTTCCTGAAGGGCCGCGTGCAGCGTGCCCGCTCCGGCGAGCTCGACCGCGGTGCGTCCGCGGTCGAGTGGGTCATCATCTCGGCGGTCGTCGTGGCGATCGTCGGTGTGGTCGCCGCCGTCATCAACGGTGCGCTGAAGGGTGGCGCGGAAGACGTCAAGGACTGCATCGAGGGTGCCGACGCCGGCAAGACCTGCTGATCAGTCGGTTACCGGGGAGCGAAGGCGGGGACGAGTGCGCGGGCGTGTGAAGCGATGGGTACGCCGCAGGGTGGAGGCAGCCTCCAACCGCGGTGAATCCGGCATGACCGCGATCGAGTTCGTGCTGCTCACCCCGGTGCTGTTTTTCATGATCTTCGCGACGGTGCAGTTCGCGCTGTACTTCTTCGCGGATCACGTCGCCCAGGCCGCGGCCCAGGCGGGCGCGCGCAAGGCCCGCGCGACGGCCGACGAGAACCCGGGCGGATGGCGGGGCGAGGCGCGTGACGTGGTCGACGACTACATCCAGCAGCTGGGACCGCAGTTGGTGCTCGGCCCGGACGTGAAGACGGTCGAGCCGAAGGCGAACACGGTCGGCGTGGAGATCACCGCGAAGGTGCCGTCCGTCTTTCCCGGCCTCGACATGACGGTGCGCGCGCAGTCGTCGGGCCCGGTGGAGCGGTTCGTGGAGGACAACGGCTGATGAGGAACGCATGGGCCCGTGCCGTCCTCCACGGGATGCGCGCGTCGGGCGGCCGCTCGGACCGAGGGCTCTCGACCAGCCGGTCGGACCGGAGGTTCTCGATCAGCCGGTCGGACCGAGGGCTCTCGACCATCGAGGTGGTCATCCTCGCGCCCGTGATGATCCTCTTCATCCTGATCCTGGTGGCCTTCGGCCAGCTCGTCGACGCCCGGGGAGGCGTTGACGGGGCGGCGCGTGACGCCGCGCGTGCCGGTTCGATCCAGAAGGACCAGGGCACGGCGATGGCCGAGGCGAAGGCGGCGGCGGAGGCCGACCTCGAGGGCATGTGTGTCGGTCCGGTCAGCGTCAACCAGACGAGCACGGGCTTTGAGTCCGGCACGTTCTTCACGGTCGAAGTGAGCTGTCAGGTAAGGGGCTTGGCGATCCTCGGCCTTGATATGGAGACGACACTGAAGGCCAGCTTCAGCTCTTCACTGGACCCGCTCCGGAGGTCGGCGTGAGCATCAGTCCTCGCATACGAGAATGGGCCGCCGCCCGCCGCGAACGCCTCGACGACCGCGGCTCGGGTGCGGGCGCCGTCATCATCTTCGCGCTCGTCTTCCTCTCGCTGTCGGCGTTCGTCATCGACGGCGGCCTGTCCATCTCCAAGCGGGAGCGGGCCGCTGACATAGCGGAACAGGCAGCGCGTTACGCGGCGCAGGACATCGACCGCGAGGGCATATACGAAGGCGCCAAGGGCGCGCCCATCAACTTCGAGAACTGCGGCGCGCGAGCGCAGCAGTACGCACGCTCGACCGGCATGAGCGGCGCGGACGTCGCGGCGACGCAGTGCGTGACGGCGAACGCGAATCAGGTCGAGGTCGAGGTCCAGCTGACCTACAGCCCGGTGTTCACCGGGATGTTCTACGGCGGCGATGTGACGGTGCGGGGGCGCGCGGTGGCGGAGAACGCGGTCGGCTGAGGATGGACCCCGGGGTCCGGGGGCAGGGGGCCGAGGTCCGCGGTCCGGGGCCCGAGGTCCGAGGTCCGGGGCCCGTCCACCCGGAGGGTCACCCGACTCATCCGACTTTCACTCTGCCGGTCCTCGATCTTGCGGTGACCTTCGGCGGGGGCGGGGGGTTTTACCGCCTGTTCCCCTTTGCGGGAGGTACAGGAGGTCGGGCCGGGTGGGTATGAGGGTGGGGTTGCCGTGGGTGGGTGCGGTTGCGCTGTTGGCGGTGGGGTGCAGCGGGGGCGAGCCGGGTGGTTCGGACAGGATCGCGGGTGCGGACTCATCGACCGTGACGTCGGCGGGGCCGTCACCTTCCGCCACGGGCGACGCCATCGAGCGGCCGGTGATCAAACTGCCGAACGGCGTGAAGAACGTCTTTGAGGGGCGGAGGACGGGGGATGCGGCGAAGGACGCGGTGCTCGCGGACAGCGAGCGCGGGATCGACGCCGAGAGCGATGCCATCGTCAGAGGCACTCCGACCTCTGCCGCCCTGCGCTTCTACAACAAGGGCGAGACCTTGTTGTCGGAGGTCAAGTACGTGCAGAGCTTCCTGGACGGAGGCATCAGCTACAAGGGCACGATCCGCTACTTCGACCGCCGGGTGACCGTCGTCGACGACAAGACGGCGACGCTCGTCTACTGCGCCGACGAGAGCGGCGCGGTCAACACCGACCGTAGGACCGGCAAGACCAGGAAGTCCGGCCAGACGCGGCGCGATGACAACTACGTGCTCTACAACACGCGGCTGACACTGAACTCGAAGGGTGTCTGGCAGAGCATTGAGGGATTCTCGAAGCGAGGGGCTGACACGTGCCTCCCGCGGTGAAGGGCCGTTGCGCCACGGTGACGGTGGTGGTTCTGGCAGTGGCTGCGTGGTCGTTGCCCGCCTTTGGCATCGGGACGGGCGGAGCCGGTAAGAGGGACGTCGCCGCCACAGGCGGTTCGAGCGGTGGCCAGATCCACGCTCAGACCAGGATCCGCACGGCAGTCAGCGGCAGCGTTGCCTCGTCGAAGACGGGGACATTGACCCCTGTCACGGCCGGGAGCCGCCCCTCCCCGGCCTGCTGGTACGAGCCCGCGTTCTCGCCGAAGGAGATCCAGAGCGTCGTCAAGGCGTGGCGGACCTTCGGGGCGACCGCTCCGCTCGTCGGCGGGATCGGCCACGTCATCAGCGAAGCGCTGGATCACCGCTACAAGGACGGCCATCCGTACAAGAACTACAACCTCTCCAAGCAAGGCGAGGGCATGTTCTGGGCGTCGGTGGTCAACCCGAACCGCGAGGACGACCCCGAGGCGACGTCGTGCGACCGGCAGCCCTTCTGGGTGGACAAGGGGCAGACCCCGGCCGAGCCCATGGCGGCCTCGCCGGAGATCCTCGCCCAGTACGCGTACGACGAACTCCCCGTCCCCGGCACCGAGATCAAGATGGCCCCGAGCGGCAGATCCACGGTGAATCTGCCCACCTGGGTCTGGCTGGACAAGGGCAGGTTCAAGAAGGTCAGCGTCTCCGCGAGCCTGCCCGGTACGGGCCTCTCGGCGACGACGACCGCCGAGCCGGAGTCCCTGCGCATCGAGCCGGGCACGGCAGACGCCGACGTCTTCCCGGCATCCGGGAGCTGCGCTCTCGCCGAGCGGGGCGGCGGCATCGGCGAGCCCTACGCGCGGGGCAAGGCGAACCGGGTACCGCCCTGCGGGGTGACGTACCGGCGCTCCCCGGGGGCGAACGCCACGTACCCCCTACGGGCCACCCTCACCTGGAAGATCCACTGGACCAGCACCACCGGCGAGGGCGGCACGCTGCCGTCCGGCTCCTTCGGCGCGACCCAGCGGGTTCCCGTCCAGGAGATCCAGTCCGTGAACCGCTGACCCTGGCCCCTGACCAGGTCCGGCAGCCCAGGAGCCCTCCATGGCCGACAAGCTCAAGACCGACGGTGACGAACTCGCCCACTTCATGAAGCTGTTGAACAGATCCACCGACTCCCTCAAGGGTCTCCGCAAGGCCCTGAGCAACGCGACCATCACCGGCCTGGGCACCGACGATCTCGACTGCGCCTGCGAGGACTTCCAGTCGGACTGGAAGTACGGCGCGGAAGAGATCGGGGAGCAGACCGAGGACCTCGCGAAGATCATCGGCCAGAGCAAGGACAGCTACGAGGAGGTCGACAAGGCGTTGGCGGAGGCCCTGGAGAAGGCGAGGCGGAACAAGGGATGACGTACGCGCCGGGGCAGGAGACCCCCCGCCGGTCCGCCTCCTCCCACCAGGGCACCCTGGACGACCTGACCAAGCCCCAGGGCCTGAAGTCCGCGCCCCACATCCCGAACCCCACCTACCCGGCGCTGGGCTTCAACCCCGTACCCGGCAGTCCCGACACGGTGCGCTCCCTGCACAAGAAGCTCGCGAACTGCGCCAAGGTTCTGGACGACACCCACGGCCAGGTCACCAAGCTCATGGCCGGCAGCTACTGGGAAGGCGACGCGGCGGTCGCCTTCCGCGAGCAGATCGACGGGGGCCCGCTTCCCCTGAACCTCAAGAATGCGGCGCATTCGCTGACGAAGGCGGCCAAGCAGCTGTGTCGTTGGCACGACGAGCTCGACGAGTTCCAACGGCGCGCGAAGCTCCTGAACGAGGACGCGAAGGACGCGAGGGCCGCGGTGGAGGCGGCGCAGGGTCGGGTTTCCGAGGTGCCGGACGGGGCCGACGACCGCAAGGCTGCCCTGAAGCGAGCCACCGGCAAGGTCGACGAAGCCCAGGCCGAGCTCGACCGCATCCTCGGCAAGGCGCGGCGCCTGGCCTCGGAGCACGAGGAGAAGGCGGGCTACCGGGCTCGCAAGATCCGCGACGCGACGAGAAAGCTGGCACCCAAAGAGCCGGGTCTCTTCGAGGAGATCGGCGAGTGGCTTACCGAGAACCTGCCGGACATCCTCAGCTTTGTGGCGGGGGTGGTGGGGCTGGTCGCGTTGTTCGTCGTTACGGGTGGGGTTGCGGCTGCGGTCTTGTTGTTGGTGGCGGGGGCGTTGAGTGCGGGGGCAGTCGGGTTGCGGGTCTCGGATCCGGCGGTGCAGGCATCCCTGTGGGACGGCGTCACCAAGTGCGAGCTGGACTCCGACTTCTGGGGCAATGCTGTCGGGGTGACGAGCGACGTGGTGGGCATGGCACCCGGGCTCAGCGCAATCGTCAAGGGAGGCGCTGGAGCGGTACGCAGCCTCAGCGCAGGAGCCGAAGCCGTCACCCTCGGGCAGCGACTGACCACCGTCGGGACCAAGACCGTGGACGAGGCCCGTGCCATCTCCCGCCTGGGCAACCCGTTCCTCGATTTCACGGTGCGCGGCGCATCGGACGCCGAGAAGGCCGGGAGAGTCGTCGAGGTGACGTCCAGTTCGCTCGGCGTCGCCACAGCGGGCTACGGCCTGGCCGTCAGTGCTGCGGAGGCACTCGACAACGACACGGCCACGGGCGGCACCACCGGGGTGGATGGCGTACGGCTCGGCCTCGACAGCGGCGGACTCATCGATCTTGCCCGGCACGCCTTCCCCTGACCATCTCCCCCTGAAGAGAGACCCTTCCGATGAACCTCACCGATCACCCCACGGCCTGGGACCATCCGCCGACACGTCGTGCCTGGTTCCAGCACATGGCCATGAACGCCGTCGGCCTCGTCGGCTGGATCGGCGGGTGGATCGCGCTCCTCGGCATCTCCACGAACACGCCCGACTGGGTCGTGTGGATCTTCATGCCGTACTTCCTCTACGCGCCCCACCGCGTCTACCTCCAGCTCAAGGGCTACTTTCCCGCAGCCGTACGCATGCAGCGCGTCTTGTCGCAGTACCCCTGGCAGGTCCTCGCCGACGTCCCCCGTGGCCTGGGGAAGCACCCCGAGGCGCCGGAGGACGGAATGTGGTTCGAGCTCCTCAATCCGGAGAGCCCCGCGGAGAAGATCCCGTTGGTGTTCCTCGCCCATGGCCGCCAGCACTGGTGGATGAGGCGAATCGGTGGCCCTCGTACAGACCCGCGGCTGAAGGCCGAGATCGAACCGATCTGGTTCGCCGGAGACCCCCGCTTCCTGGCCGTGGTCGCAGCACCAGGCCGCAACGCCAAAGCCCCGAAGCGCCTGCACCTGCTCTATCAGCGAACTGCTTTCAACCGGCGCACCGATAACGCTGGGTGGGACGCAAGCCCCGCAGCTCTCGAGCGTGCGCGCCGCGCCGGAGCCAGACTGCCCGACCCGGTCCCACACCCCCGCGATGCACGGCACCGCGACAACGAACAGGCCGATCAGAGCAAAACATGAGCGCTGTCCCCCGCTTCACGCTCCACGATTCCGTCCATGCCCCCGACACGGCGATCTGGTACGCGCTCCCCGCGGGTTTCACCGACCTCCCGCTGGTGACCATCCTCGCAACCCCCGGCACCCCTGCCGCGGCCCAGCTACACATCGCCCTGGGCCCGCTCCTCGAAGCTGCTCCGGACGCCGCGAGCCGTCAGGCGCTCATCGCCCAACTGGCCACGGCCCAACAACTCCTGCTGGCCCTACGGGAAATCGGCACGGTCCACAGCTCGATCGGCCTGCACCGTGACGACACGGAGAACGGCGACGGCAGCCCCCTCCTCTCCCTCTTCACGATCACCTGGAGAGACACGGCGTGGGCCCCACGCTCCTTCGCTGCCGCCCGGGCCGTGGCCACCGCCGACCACCACACTCGCGTCGAGTACGCCGACCTGCCGTGCGGTCCGGCCACCCTCAGCGAAACCCTGCGGGCACCGGCCCCCGCAACAGGCCTCCCTCACCCCCGAGGCCCGTTGCTTCAACTCCACGCCCACCTCCCGCATCCAACGGGTAAGCGCATGGCAGTCCTCACCCTGAGCACCGCGGCTGCGGCTCGCCGGGAGGAGTACAGGACGCTGCTCCGTCAGATCACGGAACTGGTCAGCTTTGAGAATCCACTTGAGGGTGAACCGGGTAAGGCTCGGGCGACCTGCTAGTCGCCCTCTCCCTTGCCCTTGCCCTTCCCCTTGCCACCCTTGTCCTTCACGCCCTCGGAGACGTCCTTCGCCAGCTTGTCGTCCAGCTTCTTGAACTCTCGTACGACCGCGTCGGACATGTCCGCCAGCGCGTCCAGCTGCTGGGTGATGTCCTCGCGGCCGTCCTCCCAGTTGGACTCGAAGTCCTCGAGCGCGTCGTACACCCCGCCGTCGCCGATGTCGTCCTTGTAGGACTCGAAGGTCTTCTTCGTGCGGTTCATCCGGTCCTTCACGGACCGCAACCGGCCTCCGTAGTCCTCCAGGTCGCTGAGCGGCAGCGCGAGGTCGCTCTTGCCCTTACCGGCCATCGTCATGTCCCCCTTGCGTTGCTCTCCGCGTCCCGCCGACGGGAAGCGACGATATCGCGTGCCCCTTCGGAAGCAGGTCTGTCCGTCCGTTCATGCGTCCGTCCGTCTGTCCGGGCGACAGTCAGAACCACGGCCGCGAATCGCGGTCAACGCCATTCCCGAAACCCGAAACCCGGCATCCCTGCGTCCCCCCCCCAGCGAATTACCAGTCGAACTCCCCGAATTGGGCGATACCTCAGCGGTTGATCGACTGGACTTCCTGGACGTTCATGTCCTGGGTCGTCTCGAAGGTGCCGTCAGGCATCGTGTCGCCCGTGCCGCCCGAGCCCTCCCAGGAGATTTCCCAGGTGATGGAGGCCGTCAGCTGGTACGGCTTTCCGCCCGTTGCCCGGAGGTAGTTGATGCCGCACGGCGGGTCCTGTTTCGACTTGCCCTTGGTGTAGGGCGTGCCGATGCTGCCGTCTTCGTTGATCTTGCATTCGCCGGACGAGGGGAAGGTTTCCGCGTCCGCCGTGCCCGGTTCCAGGTGGAGGCTCTTCGGCTTTGCCGTGGTCTCCGCCCAGAGCGGGGTGTTGGGGAGCTCGGCGCGGACCGTGACGTCCTTGAACGTGCCCTTGTCCAGCCAGACCCACGTGGGCAGGTTCACCGTCGACTTGGCCTCGGGCTTCAGCTCGACCTTGGTGTCGGGGACCTTCACCTTGTCGTACGCGTACTCGGCGAGCATCTTCGGCGTGGGGGCGTTCGGGTCGTCCGGGATCTCGTTCGCGTTCACCCAGAACATGATGCGGCCGCAGTCCCACGACTTGGGGTCCGAGGAGTCGGGCGCCACGCCTCGCCAGAAGCGTCCGTCCTTGCCCTCGTTGTAGTCCTTGTAGCCCTCGGCCTGGCTGTTCGAGTCCGCGTGCAGGTCGAAATTGTCGGCAGGCTTGCCGTCCCGGTAGTGGTCGGTCCAGAGCCCCTTGCCGAACCAGGACTCGTGAATGCCGACGTCGCCGCCGCCGTCCTTGTCCACGAACTCCTTGAGTTCCTTGGAGGTGAAGGCCGGCTCGTACCAGCAGGCTGGTGGCTCCCAGTTGGGGTCGATCGGGGCGAGGTTGCCCTTCTTGCCGCCGCCGTCACCACCGGTGGGGTACGACAGCTGGATCGAGGAGACCCCGGCGGACAGGTTGCCGTTCTTGTCGGATCCGCCGCTCGGCTTTTCGCTGGACGGAGGCTGGGTGGTGTTGTCCCCCGGCCCTGCCGCGTGGGCGGCTCCGGCCGACCACAGCACGGCTGTCGCCGCCAATGCCGCGGACCATCGCACTGCACGTCGTGAGGATGTCATCGCCGGCACTCCTTCACTCGACCCTCGACCTCGATCTGCAGCACCTTCCAGATCTTCTCCGAACCCTTGGGCTGCTTCATGAGGAGACGGAATTCCTGGTAGTCGTCGAGGCTCGGCTTCGTGTACCTGATCTTCTCGGTCTCGACGTTCTTGCCGTAGAACTTGCTCTGGTCGCGGCACATGGTGACGAGCACGCCTGCCGTGCCGACCTTGTCGGTCTTGGCGCGGTAGTAGCTGTCCGTTCCTGTGGCGGTCCATTTGTCGTCCACCCACGACTTGATCTGCTTCTGCGCATAGCGGGTGGCATTGCCCAACGAATAGAACTGGTACGCCGGATCCTTGGGGTCCTGAGCCGTGATCCCGTGATTGAGGGCCCGGATGTAGTTCTCGGCGTTCTCCTGAGCCGCCGCGTGACGCAGATCGGAGGGCTTTGAGGAGCCGAATTCGACCTTCAGGTCGCTCGGCAGGCCGAGGTCCGGCTCGCCGGGCTTCGCGGGCGGCGAAGACTTCGACTTCTCCGAGCCGCCCCCCGCACCCTCGATCTTGTCCGAGGAGTCATCACTCCCACCGCCCCCACAGGCAGTCAGAAGCAGAGCCGCGCTCGTCACCAGAGCGGTCACGATGGGCATGGTGCGACGGGCCACGATTGCAGTCCCCCAGAGTTCGACTTGTATGCAGGAGAGAATGGAGCCGGACGACGTTACCAGTCGTGGGTTTCCAGTACTGGTGGGTCTTGTGAAGGCTCCCGCGTTCCGTGCGGTGACGGAAGTGAAGGGTCTCCAAGTGCTACGTGGGCGCAGCGAATCCGTTCCGGAACTGTGACGCGTGGGGATGAATGCTGTTCCGGGCGGTCAATCACGGGACGGCAACCGCTCAGGAAGAGCTGGGCTTACGGTGCAACTCGGGCGTAAACGGGCAGCGGGAGAAGTCCCTTGGGGCGCCTCGGGAGCCGTTGCCTCTGTCTGACCTCCGGCCCCTTCCGTACCATCGCCTCAGTACGCTCAGCGCACAGACCACCGCTGATCGCAGATCTCCATCCGCTCCCTCTCAGAGGACATCAGGACACCCGCCATGGCGCGCACCACTTCAAGTTCGACAGGCGGCCCGTCGGCTCCACGGAACCGGACGCCGCAGCCGTTGCCCCGGCGTCGTCGTACGTTCGGGGACTTCGTCAAGGCGTTCTTCGCCTTCGTCGCGCTGGCCGCGCTGGTCTTCGGCGTGCCTGGCGCCCTCGCGTACGCCGTGGGGTGGCCGCTTCCGGGCGGTGCTCCCTCGCTGGACTGGTTGCAGCAGGAGATCACGGTCGGGACGTTCATCAACGTACTGACCGTTGTCGTCTGGCTTGCCTGGGCCCAGTTCACCGCCTGTGTGCTGGTCGAGGTCAAGGCAGCGCTCTCCGGTGTCGGCATGCCTGGCCGTATTCCCGGCGCCGGCGGGAGCCAGCTCCTCGCCCGGCAACTCGTCGCAGCCCTGCTCCTGGTGGGCGCCACCGCCGCCAGCTTCGCGCCGGGGCTCTCGCAGTTCGGGCAGTCGTTGGAAGGGAACCAGAAGCCTGCTTCCGCCGCTTCCGCCCAGCAGACACCCGGTGGTCTCTTCGGGCAGGAGCAGGCCGGGAGCGCCGCCAGCGCCGTCGCCGAGCAGGCCGAGCAGGCGGCTGCCCACGCGGGGAGCAGCGCCAAGGACGGGGACACGAAGTACTACCGGATCCAGCCGCCTGAAGGGCGCCACCACGACTCCATGTGGGAGATCGCCGAGCGGCACCTGGGCGACGGCCGCCGGTACAAGGAGATCTACCAGCTCAACAAGGACCGTGAGCAGCCCGACGGGTCGCGGCTTTCCGAGGCCAGCCTCATCCGGCCCGGATGGATCATGGAGATGCCCGCGGACGCGCACGGCGGCGAGCTCGTCGAGATGCCCGACGAGGCGCCCAAGGTCTCGCAGGACGTGAAGGAGCAGATCTCCGACTACGCCAAGTCCGGCGATCACCAGCAGGGCGGCGGTCAGCAAGGCGGCAGCGGGTCCGGGTCCGGCTCCGGGTCTGGCTCCGGCGATCGCGACACCGCGCACATCACCATTCCCGAGCAGCGGCCCTCCCAGGGCGGGCAGCAGGAAGCGCCCGTCGCCGGCAGCGGGAGTGAGTCCGAGGGTTCTTCCTTCGGGCTGCCCGAGGCTCTCATCGGGGCTCCTCTCCTCGCCGCCGGTCTCCTCGGTGCGCTCGGACGCCGTCGGCGGCACGCGCTGTGGCAGTCGGCCATGGGTGCCATCGGCGGACGTCGCGGCATGGAGCCGCCGACGCCGACCGGGGGCGCGGCCGATGTGCAGGACGCGCTGCTCGTGGGGGCCGACCCCGAGGGCGTACGGCTTCTCGACCTCTCGCTCCGTGGGCTCGCCGCCTCGCTCGCCGAGGAATCGCGGGCCCTGCCGACCGTCTACGCCGCCTGGCTCAGCAACGGCGATCTGCATCTGCAGCTCGCCCAGCCCGCCGGACGGCCGCCCGCTCCTTGGCAGTTGGGGCAGGACCAGACGTTCTGGATGCTGGCGCGTACGGATGCCGAGCGGTACGAGGACGTGGATACCGCCGCTCCCTATCCGGGGCTCGTCAGTCTCGGAACGCTTGATGACTCGCGGCTGCTGCTCAACCTTGAAGCCGTGCCCGGTGTCGTGTCGCTGAGCGGGCGCGAGGCCGACCGTGCCGCCGTCTTCGCCTCCGTCGCCGCCGAGCTCGCCACCAACGGGTGGTCCGACCGCATGACCATCACCCTCGTCGGCTTCGGGCAGGACCTGACGCCGCTCGCGCCCAACCGTCTGCGGCACCTCGACGACATCGAGGCGCTCATCGAGACGATGGAGGCCGAGACGCGGCAGCGGCGCGGGGCCCTGGGGGCGGCCGGGCACGACTCGGTGCTCACCGGCCGTACGGGGCCCGCCCAGCACACCCGCTGGGCGCCGCACCTGGTGCTCCTCGCAGCCGAGCCCGCAGGGGACGATGCCGTGAAGCTCGCCGAACTGGCCGCCGACGCCGGTCGGTTGGGCATCGGGTACCTCGTCGGCACCGAGTCCGGTGACCTGCCGGGTGCCGCCTGGGAGATGGAGATCACCCCCGATGGCAAGCTCCTCGCCCCGCTGCTCGGGCTCGAGCTCGAGGCGCAGGCGCTGCCCGAGGCCCAGCAGCGGGCCGTCGTGGAGCTCTTCGTCGACGCCGACCCGGGCGAGGGTGAGGGAGCTGGTTCTGCCGGTTCCGGTCGTACGGGCGCCACTCCGCCGTTCCTCGTCGACGTCACCGAGCAGGGGCGGCCCGCGGTGTACGCGCGCCTCGTCGGTACGTACGAGATCATCGGCCTCGACACGCCTGACGGTGAACGCAGCCCGCTGATGCACGAGGCGCTTGCGCTGCTCCTGCTGCACCGCGAGGGTGTGCACCCCCGGGTGCTCTCCTCCGCGCTGTGGCCGCGGGGTGTCACCGAGGACGTACGCGACGCGCTCGTCGACCGGCTGCGGGAGTGGCTCGGCACCGAGCCGGACGGGTCGCCGCGGCTGCGGGCCGACCGGAGCGGGCGGCTCACGCTCGCCAAGTCCGTGGTTTCTGATCTGGATGTTCTGCGGTCGCTGTACCACGAGGCGACTCAGGGGCGCGGGGCCAACAGTCGGGCCGTGCGTGGGCGGATGCTTACCGATGCCCTGGTGCTCGTGCGGGGGCCGCTGCTCTCGGACCGGCCTCAGGGGCGGTACGCGTGGCTCACGCACGAGATCATCGACGCGCAGCTGCCGCTGCTCGTCGCCGACATCGGGCTCGCGCTCTCCGAGTTCCACCTGGAGAAGGGGCGCGCGGAGAAGGCCATCGAGGCGTTGAACGCTTCGCTGAATTCCGCGCCGGGGGATGAGCGGCTCTGGAACGAGTTGCTGCGGGCCACGCATGCGGTGGGCGACCCGGGTCGCCTTCAGCAGGTGGCCGCGGATCTCGTTGCCCGGAGTGGGGCTCGGGGCGTGCCGCCGCGGACCGAAGCCCTGCTGGACGAGTTGCTTCCTACCTGGCGTAGTGGCCTCACCGCGGTCAGCTGACGCCCGGCTGCATCGGAACCCAGCAGCTTCGGCGTTGTGCCCACCCGTTCCGCCTTGCGGAACGCCTGCCCACAACGGGGGAAGGACCTCTTGTACGTGACGCTCATCGTCGGCGCCCTCCTCTGGGGCGCCCTCCTCGGGGCCCTCGTCCCGCGCGCCGCGTACCGGCTCTCCGTGTCTCCCGATGAGGCCTGGCGCGACAGCTGCCCCGACGGGCATCCCCTGAGTGGCTGGGTCGGGCTTGCGCGGTGCCCGGAAGGAGATCGCTTCGGGCCCCGCACCCTGGCCGTCTCCCTCGCCACCGCCCTCGTCTGCGCCGCCCTCGCCGCCGCGACGGGCGCGCGGCCCGAGCTGGGCGTCTGGCTGTTGCTCGCGCCCTTCGGCGTACTGCTCGCCGTCGTGGACTTCGGCGTGCACCGGCTGCCCGATGTGCTGACGCTCCCGCTCGCCGCCGCCGCGCTCGCCCTCCTCGGGGGCGCCGCGCTGCTGCCCGAGCACGCCGGGTCCTGGATCCACGCGCTGTACGGGGGCCTCGCGCTCGGCGCCGCGTACTTCGTGCTCTTCCTCATCAGCCCGAACGGCATGGGCTTCGGGGATGTGAAGCTCGCGCTCGGCCTCGGGGCCGTCCTCGGCTGGTACGGCTGGGGCGGGGTGCTGCTCGGCACCTTCGCCGGGTTCCTGCTCGCCGCCCTGTACGGGACGGGGCTCGTCATCGCCCGCCGCGCCGGGCGCAAGACGGCGATCCCGTTCGGGCCCTTCCTGATCGGCGGGGCGTTCGTGGGGCTGCTCATCGGGGCGTACGCCGCCTGACGTCGGGCGCCACAAACAGCTGGCGTACGCTGGATCGGTCCGTCCAGAACCCTTACGAAAGGGACGCCCCGGTGACCGAGAAGGCCGAACTTCAGTCCGTCCTCGACCGTGCCGCCGCAGGTGGGCGGATCAGCGCCGAAGAGGCGCTCGACCTCTACCGCGATGCCCCGCTGCACGCGCTCGGCGCCGCCGCCGATGCGATTCGCCGCCGCCGGTACGCGGGTACCGAGCACATCGCGACGTACATCATCGAGCGGAACATCAACTACACCAACGTGTGTGTGACCGCCTGCAAGTTCTGCGCCTTCTACGCCCCGCCGAAGGACACCAAGAAGGGCTGGACGCGCGACCTCGACGACATCCTGCGGCGCTGCGCCGAGACCGTCGAGCTCGGTGGCACGCAGGTCATGTTCCAGGGCGGACACCACCCTGACTTCGGCGTCGAGTACTACGAAGAGCACTTCTCGGCGATCAAGAAGAACTACCCGCAGCTGGTCATCCACTCCCTCGGCGCCTCCGAGATCGAGCACATGGCCCGCATCTCGAAGGTGTCCGCCGAGGAGGCGATCCAGCGGATCCACGCCGCCGGGCTCGACTCCTTCGCCGGTGCGGGCGCCGAGCTGCTCCCGGCCCGCCCGCGCAAGGCCATCGCCCCGCTCAAGGAGAGCGGCGAGCGCTGGCTGGAGATCATGGAGATCTCCCACGGGCTCGGCGTCGAGTCGACGTCCACGATGCTCATGGGTACGGGCGAGACCAACGCCGAGCGCATCGAGCACCTGCGGATGATCCGCGACGTACAGGACAGGACCGGGGGCTTCCGGGCCTTCATCCCGTACACGTACCAGCCCGAGAACAACCACCTCAAGGGCCGGACGCAGGCCAGCATCTTCGAGTACATCCGCATGATCGCGATCTCGCGGATCTTCCTCGACAACGTCGCCCACATCCAGGGTTCCTGGCTGACCACCGGCAAGGAGGCCGGTCAGCTCACCCTGCACTACGGCGCGGACGACCTCGGCTCCGTCATGCTGGAGGAGAACGTCGTCTCCTCCGCCGGTGCCAAGCACCGCAACAACCTGCGCGACATGATCGACATGATCCGCACCGCGGACCGCGTCCCGGCCCAGCGCGCCACGACGTACGAGCACCTCGTCGTGCACGACGACCCGGCGAACGACCCGACCGACGACCGCGTCGCCTCGCACATCTCCTCCACGGCGATCGAGGGCGGCACGGCCCACCCCGAGCTGAAGCTCCTCGCCACGAACTGAGGCCGCTGTGCGCACACTTCACGTCGCCGAAGGGACACCGGAGGCGGCGGTACTGGTCGACGGGGCGGTCATCGCCGCCGTCGGCCCGTACGAAGAGCTGGCTGCGGCGCACCCCGCCGCGCGCGTCCGGCGCTGGCCCGGCATCCTCACGCCGGGCCTGCTCAACCCGTACGGCCCCGAACTCCTCGAAGCCACCTACCACCCCGACCCGCGCGAGGCCGACTGGCTCGGCACCGAGCCCATCGGCGGGGAGCGGGCGCGGGCCCTCTTCCGCGTCAACCCGTCCCGGGTGGGCGCCAGCGCCCGCCGGGGCGTGCAGCGGCTCTTCGCGCACGGCACGGTGGCCATCGCGGGCGAACTGCGGGTCAGGCCCGTGCTCGACACCGTCCGCAGGGCGGGCCTGGCGATCGGCCAACGCCCACCACAGCTTCCGGGCCCGCCGTCCCTGTCACCGACCCCACTGGTCCTCCTGCCACCCCTGAAGGAGGGCGCCCCGGCGTGCTTCGCGATCTTCGACGTACCCACGCGTGCGGAGCTGGTGCGCCAGGGCGCGGGAACGTGCGTGGCGACGGTGGTGGGCGGACGCATGGTGTACCGGGGCCGCTGAGGGCCGCCTTTAGGGGCGCGGGGAACTGCGCGAGCAACCCAGAACTAGCCGCACCCGCCAGACGGCCCCACCAGGCAGACGCCCCTGCGTAAAGCCCGCCGCAGGCGAAGTGCCAGCCGCAGGCAGGCGGGCCGCGGCCAAGGTAGAAGACCGGCCTGCCACAATAGGCCGGGTGACGCGAGCCTCCCTGGAAAAGCAGCCGCACGAAGTCGCCTCGATGTTCGACGACGTGGCGGAACGGTACGACCTCACGAACGACGTGCTGTCGCTCGGGCAGGCCCGGCTGTGGCGCAAGGAGGTCGCGAAGGCGGTCGACGCGCGCCCCGCGCAGAAGGTGCTCGACCTCGCCGCGGGGACGGCCACCTCGTCCCAGCCGTTCGCCCGAGCGGGAGCGTACGTCGTGCCCTGCGACTTCTCGCTCGGCATGCTGCAGGTCGGCAAGGCGCGCCACCCCTGGATGCCGTTCACGGCCGGGGACGCGACGAAGCTGCCGTTCAAGGACGACACGTTCGACGCCGTCACGATCTCCTTCGGGCTTCGCAACGTCCACGAGACGGACGAGGCGCTGCGGGAGATGTACCGCGTGACGAAGCCCGGCGGCCGGGTCGTCATCTGCGAGTTCTCGCACGCGACGTGGGCGCCGTTCCGCACGGTCTACGAGGAGTACCTGATGCGGGCGCTGCCGCCGGTCGCGCGCGCGGTCTCCTCCAACCCCGACGCGTACGTCTATCTCGCGGAGTCCATCCGATCCTGGCCGGACCAGCCGACGCTGGCCGCGCGGCTGCAGGACGCGGGCTGGTCGAAGGTGGCGTGGCGGAATCTGACCGGTGGAGTCGTCGCGCTGCACCGGGGTTTCAAGGCCTAGCCCCGCCGGACGCTTGAACCCGGGACGCCTGAACCCGGCCGCCTGAACCGGGGGCGCCTGAGCCGGGGCGCGCAGAATCCTGCGTTGTGAACCGAGTTGACGGGAACCAGCCGCCGGGCAAGATGTGTCCGTTGTGATACGACTCCGCCGACGCGACGGTGTCGGTGCGAATCCGCTCTTTCGCATCGCCCGCCGCGGGATCGTTCGGCACGGGTCGGCCTTTCTGGTCATCTCCCCAATGACGGAGCGTTCCCATGGCGTCGTATTGCCCTCACTGCGGGGCACCCACCCCTGACGAGGCCCGCTTCTGCATGAAGTGCGGGCGGGAGCGTCCGCGTGACACCTCGGTGGACGCGGGGCCCGCGGAGCTGCCCGCGGCGGAGCTGGGGGTGCCGACCTCCGCGGACGCGGCGCCGGTGGAACCTGAGCCTGACGCACCCGGCAGCGAGGCGCCCGAAGCTGCGCCCGACGCTGTGCCCGAAGCTACGCCTGCCGGACCCGGGTTCACGGCAACCTCCCTTCCCGCTCCCGCACTTCCGCCTTCCCCGGTGCCCGCCGCCCCCGCCCCCGCGTCCCCGCCCCCTCCCGGATACGTGCCGGGGGCGCCCTCCGCACCCTCGCCGCTCGGTGCCTTCTTCGGGCGGGCGTTCCGCGGGGACTGGGCCGGGGCCGCCCAAGCCGCGCTGTGGCCGGTGGGGTTGGTGCTCGTCGCGGCTGTGGCGCTGGCCATTCCCTCCTACGGGCAGGGCGACGAAAGTGACGTCGTCGTCGGGTTCGGCGAGCGGATGCGGATCGCCCTCGCGCTGCTGCTCCAGGCCGTGGGCGGCGGCTTCGAGATCTCGGGGAGCGAGCGGCAGCAGTCGTCCGTCTTCGGCGGCGAAAGCTCCAGTGTGGATGTCGCCTTCGACGGCAGCGCCACGCTGCACCTCATCCCGCTCACCGCCACCGCCCTGTGGATCGGGGCGCTCTTCATCGGCGTACGCATCCTGCGCAACCGCGTTCTCCTGCGCGCCGGAAGCCACGGCGGAGGCCACGGCGGCGGCACGCCGGGGCTCGAAGCGGCCGTGCGCGTCACCCTGTTGGTGACCGTGGGCATTCTCGCGCTCAGCCTCTTCGCGCAGCCCGAGATCGAGGGCGTCGAGCTCTCCTCCTCGCCGGTGCTCGCCGCGCTCGGTGCCTTCGTGCTCGGACTCGCCGTCTCCGGCGGTGTGCTGCACCGCCACGACCTCGCCCACTGGCAGGCCGGGCGGCCCGGCTGGCAGGCGGCGTTCCGCGCCACCGGCACCGCGCTGCGGGCGCTCGCGATCGTGCTGGCGCTCTGCTCGGTCGTCGCCTTCATCAGCCTCGCCCAGACCGACGACCTCGCGGGCATCACCGACCTCGACGACGCCGACGTCTCCCCGCTGCTCATCGCCCTGCTCGTGCTGCCGAACCTCGGCGTCGCCGCCCTCGGTCTCGGCTGGGGAGCGCCGTTCGAAGCGTCGGTGCAGGGGAGCAGTTCGGCGTACGGCGGCGGCCGCGAGAGCGAGTCCTTCGGGCTCTCCGAGCTGGGGGACATCACCAACGACTGGTCGATCGTGGGGGCGTTGGCGCTCGGGCTCGTGTGCGCGCTCGTCCTCGGCGTCCTCGCCGCGCGCCGCTCCGCGCACCGGGGCGAACAACTGCTCGCCGCCGGTGTCTTCTTCGGGCTCTTCCTGCTCCTCGCCGGGGTCGGCGGGCTCAGCATCGACGCCACCGGAAGCGCGTCGTCGGAGTTCGGCGGTAGCTCGGGCACAAGCGCGAACGGCTCGGGCAACGGCAGCTTCGAGGCGGGCGTGAGCGTGCCGGACGCGCTGCTCTTCGGGCTGCTCTGGGTCTTCGTAGCGGCACTCCTCGCGCCGTACCTGCTGCAGATGGCGGGGCAGCGGACGGGGATCATCGCGGCGCCGATGCCGCCGCTCCCGCCGATGCCGAACGGCCCCGCGGGCGCACCCGGCGCACCCGCCGCATCTGCCATGCCCGGCTCCCTGGACACCGCTCCCACCGAGGGCGCCGTCGGTGCCGTCGGTGCCGTGGGCCCCGTCACAACAGACGCCCCCTCGCCCGGAGTTGCCACCCCGGCGCCCCAACCCGCGCCCCAACCCACGTACGACCCGGCCGCGAACCCCGCCTACGCCCCCGCCGCCTACGACCCCCACACCTTCCAGCTGCGCCAGCAGCCGCCCGCCGCGCCCGACTCCCGCCGCACCGCAGTCTGGGTCGGCACCCTCGCCGCCGCCTTCCTCATCGGCAGCGGCATCGCGGCCGGCGTCCTGCTCTGGCAGAACGACGACGACGGCAAGGCCGACAAGGCGGGAGGCAAGGACGACAAGCCCGCCGTCAGCCGGACCCAGGACCCCACCGATTCGCCCTCACCGTCCTCCTCGCCGTCCTCATCGCCGTCCCCCTCGTTCACTCCCACCGAAGAGCCGAGCGCGAGCCCGGACACCGGGGGCGGCGCCCCTGAACTGCCCGCGGACTCCGACCTGGTGTCGGATGTGAGCGGCTTCGAGTTCGCCGTGCCCGAGGGCTGGACCCGGCAGGGCGAGGAACGGCCGGGGCAGATCGTGTACGCGGGGTCGACCGGCCGGGAGGGGTTCATCGTCGGCGTGGTGCCGAACGCCACGTACACCTCGTACGAGAACTTCACGACCATCGAGAAGGACGCCAAGAAGGACCCGGAGAAGTCGGACTACCAGCGGATCAGGCTGGAGCCGAACACCTTCCAGGGGCGCGGCGGCGCGATCTGGGAGTACACCTACAACGACACGGCGGGCCGTGAGATCCATGCGCTGAACCAGAGCTACGTCGCGGACAACGGCACCGAGTACGCCATCCAGCTCTCCTGGCGCGCGGACTTCTGGCCCGCGGGCGAGGGCGCGAAGGTACACCGGACCGCCCTTGAACACTGGCGGATCAACGGCTGAGGCGCCCGGAGGCCGATGACGCCAGGCGGTCCCTACCGCCTGGCCCCGACCTCACCGACTGGCCCCGACCTCGCTGTCCGGCTCGTCCAGCTCCTGTCGCAGCCCGCCGTCCGGAGGCCCCGGGCGGCGCGGCTCGCGTACGCCCGCGCCGCCCTCGCCCTCGCCGGGGCCGAGCTCGAACCAGACGGTGACGACGGCGTCGCGAGGGATCCACATGCCGGGCAGGGGGTACTGCCGGACCACGTGGTCGAGGACGATCAGATGGAAGTCGGGGCGGTCGGGCGCTGCGAGCAGCAGGCCGTGCTTCGCGGCCGACTCGCGCGCGTCCGCGGCCATGAGACCGACCAGCCGCGGCACGCGCACTTCGTCTGTACTGGGCGTCCTGGGCGTCCTCGGCACAGCTGTCACCCCCCGGCGGTACCCGCAGGGTAGACCCGCTACAGCGCGAGCCGGAAGCGGTGTGCCTCCCGTTCCGACGCCGGGATCGTGAAGGTCTCGGCCAGCTCCATGCCGAGCCGCCGGGTGACCGCGGCGGACCGTGCGTTGCGGGCGTCGACCATCGCCACCACGTTCCGTACGCCCGCCGCGCGCACCCGCTCCAGGGTGGCCTGCGCGGCGGCGGTCGCGTACCCCTTCCCCCAGGCGGCGCGGCCGAGCCGCCAGCCGATCTCGATCTCGCCCTTGGGCCCCCAGTCGTGCGGCCAGGGCTGCGCTCCGGTGAAGCCGATCGGCTCGCCGTCCGCGTCGAGCAACGTCCAGAAGCAGAAGCCGAGTTCGGCGTCGTGTCTGCGCTGCCGGGCGGTCAGCTCCTCGTACACGGAGAGCTCGGCCGACGCGCCGCCGTGGAACTCCATCACGTCCGGGTCGTCGAAGAGCCGGTGCCAGACGAAGGCGTCCTCGTGCGTCGGAACGCGCAGGCGTACGGCGGGCAGGGGCTTCGTCGGCAGTGCCTGCTTTGTCACGGGTGGCCCTTCGGGTGGCTGATCAGTACCGCTGCATAGACTGCCCATATCCCGTGCCCTCCGGCACACAGATTTCGAGCCTTGGGGAGAACCCGCCGTGACCCAGCCCCAGCCCCTCACCGAACACACCGCTGATGTGATCGTCGTCGGGGCCGGGCCAGCCGGTTCCACGACCGCCTACTACTTGGCGAAGGCCGGACTCGACGTACTCCTCCTGGAGAAGACCGCGTTCCCAAGGGAAAAGGTCTGCGGCGACGGCCTGACGCCGCGCGCCACCAAGCAGCTCGTCTCCATGGGGATCGACATCTCCGAGGAGGCGGGCTGGCTGCGGAACAAGGGCCTCCGCATCATCGGGGGCGGCGTACGGCTCCAGCTCGATTGGCCGGAACTCGCCGCCTACCCGAACTACGGCCTGGTCCGTAAGCGCGACGACTTCGACGAGCAGCTCGCGAACCAGGCGCAGAAGGCGGGCGCCCGCCTGCACCAGCGCTGCAACGTCGGCGCCCCGATCGTCGACGACCGCACGGGCCGCATCACCGGCGTGCACGCCAAGCTCGGCGAGGAGAAGACCCCGGTCACCTTCCACGCCCCGCTGGTGGTCGCCGCCGACGGCAACTCGACGCGGCTCTCCCTCGCGATGGGCCTGCACCGCCGCGACGACCGCCCGATGGGCGTCGCCGTCCGTACGTACTTCACCTCGCCCCGCCACGACGACGACTACCTGGAGTCCTGGCTGGAGCTGTGGGACCGGCGCGGCGCCGAGGACCGGCTGCTTCCCGGCTACGGCTGGATCTTCGGCATGGGCGACGGCACGTCGAACGTCGGGCTCGGCATCCTCGACTCCTCATCCGCCTACAAGGAGCTGGACTGGCGCGAGGTGTTGAAGGCCTGGTGCGCCTCGATGCCCGAGGACTGGGGCTACACCCCGGACAACATGACGATGCCGATCCGCGGCGCCGCCCTGCCCATGGCCTTCAACCGTCAGCCGCACTACACCAAGGGCCTGCTCCTGGTCGGCGACGCGGGCGGCATGGTGAACCCGTTCAACGGCGAGGGCATCGCGTACGCCATGGAGTCCGGGCAGATCGCGGCGGACGTCATCGTCCAGGCGCACGCCCGTCAGACCCCCGCCCAGCGGGAGTTGGCGCTGCACCGCTACCCGAAGGTCCTCAAGGACACCTACGGCGGCTACTACACACTCGGCCGCGCCTTCGTGAAGCTCATCGGCAACCCGAAGGTCATGAAGATCGCCACGCAGCGCGGCCTGACGCACCCGATGCTGATGCGCTTCACCCTGAAGATGCTGGCCAACCTCACCGACCCGACGGGCGGCGACGCGATGGACCGCATCATCAACGGCCTGAGCAAGGTGGCACCGAAGGCGTGAGTACTCCATGAGCGGGGCCCCGGTGACCGGTCCCGCGTCGGTGGACCGGGCGCTCGACCTCCTGGAGGCGATCGCCCGGGCCCCCGGACCCGTCCCCGCCAAGGTGCTGGCCCGTGAGCTCGGCTGCGCCCTGTCGACCGTGTACCACCTGCTCGCGCCGCTCACCGCGCGCGGCCACGTGGAGCGCACGGGCGCCGGGTACGCGCTCGGGCCGCGGGTCCCCGCCCTCTACCGCTCCTTCCAGCGGCACGCCGGGATCGACGAGGCAAGCAGGGGGCTGCTGTTGGACGTACGCAGGGCCGCCGGCGCCCATGCCTATCTGAGCGCGCGGCGGGGCAGCCGGATCGCGGTCGTCGACAGCACCGCATCGCTGAGCGAGAACCTGGACGATCCGTTCGAAGTCGGACTCGATCACGGTGCTCACGCCACCGCCCACGGCAAGGTGCTGCTCGCCTCGCTGAGCCGGGCGGCCAGGCGCCGCTATCTCGACGCGCACGGCCTGCCGCGCCTCACCGAGAACACGATCACAAGCCCCGACCGCTTCGAGGCCGAGCTGCGCCGGGTGCGTGCGGCGGGCGTCGCGGTGTCGGTGGGGGAGACGGACCCGGCTTTCACCTGCGTGGCCGTGCCGCTGCCGGACAGCGCGCGGGCCCTGTCGGTGTCGCTGCCGACCGCCGCCTACCGAGGGCGGCAGCGGGAGTTGGCGCGGGTTCTCACGCGGGCCGCGCGGTGCGGGTTTCCGACGCTGCCGGAATAGGGACATCTCCGGCTTGCCGTGCGCGGCGGTCGGCAGCACGCTGGCCGCATGATTTTCATCGCCGTCAAGTTCACCGTCCGCCCCGAGCACGCCGACACCTGGCTGGAGCGGACCGCCGAGTTCACCCGGGCCACGCGCGCGGAGGAGGGCAACCTCTTCTACGACTGGTCCCGCAGCGTGGACGACCCCAACCAGTTCGTCCTCCTGGAGGGCTTCGCCTCGCAGGAGGCGGGCGCCGCGCACGTCGGTTCCGACCACTTCAAGGCCGCCATGGAGACGATGTCCGAGGCGATCGCCTCGACTCCCGAGATCATCCACACCGAGATCCCGGGCAGCAGCTGGTCCGAGATGGGCGAGCTCTCGCCGAAGGGCTGACGCCTGCGCCTCGCTGGACACACAGAAGGGCCGGGAACCCCGCTGGGGGTTCCCGGCCCTTCTAGATAGCTGTGAGGGCCCTCAGAGGACGCGCACGGCGCCGTCGGCGGGGTAGCCCGACAGGTCCTGGATGACAACGCCCTTGCCGGGGTTGGCGGCGTCGAGGTACTGGCCGTTGCCGATGTACACACCCACGTGGTGCGCGGAGCCCGCGCCACCCCAGTAAAGGATGTCGCCCACCTGGACGTTGGAGAGCGAGACCGGCGTACCGGAGACCGACTGGTCCTGCGAGACGCGCGGAAGGTCCACGCCCGCCTGCTTGAACGCGGCCTGGACGAGGCTGGAGCAGTCCCAGGCGTTGGGTCCTGAGGCACCCATGACGTACGCGTCGCCGAGCTGGGCCTTGAGGAAGCTGATGACCGTGCCGACGCTGCCGCTGGCCGGGGCGGCCACATCGGCGGAGGCGTCGGCGCCGGAACCGGAGGCGCTGAGCGTCGTGCGCTCGGCGGAACGCGAGGCGCGCTCCTCCTCCGCCTTCTTCTTGGCGGCGGCCTCGGCCTTCGCCTTGGCCTCGGCCTTCTTCTCGGCCTGCGCCTGGTCTTCCTTGGCCTGCTTGGCGGCCTTCACGACGGCAGCGTTGCGCTCGGCACGGAGCTCGTAGCTGTCGGCGGTCTGCTGCGTGACTTCCGCGGACTGCGCGATCTGCGTGGAGAGGTCCGCGGTGAGCGTGGGCATTTCGATGGTCTCGGTCACCGGCTCGGCGGCGTTCGCCGTGCCGGCTGCCGCGGCCACTGCCAGGGTGCTGAGGACGCCACCGGCAACTCCGGCGCGCAGGGCCATCTTCGAGGCGCTACGACGGGGCTTCCGGTGGCTGGGTATGTGAGCGGTGTGGGACATGAGAACAACCGCTATCAGGGAGTCAGGGTTCCCTTCAAGAAACGTGGGCTGCGCCACAGTTGCCCGCGGCGGCCTTGAATCCCGGGCGTGTCACTTCTTATTGACGCCGTAACGGGCGATGCGGACACCGGCGATCACGCCTGTGATCATGGGGTTTCTGCAATACGCCCGAATTGCCCGTGGACTACCACCCGTTGAGTCGGTTGGCCAAGCCCCGCTTCTCCGCCGCGGTGCGCGGTGTGGCGCAGGTCACAGGTTTGACCCTAGGGGATCTCCCTGAGATCCCGCCGAGACCTTCCTGAGATCTCCCGAAGAAATCAGGGGTGTTGTCCGCGTGGGGGATCGGTGACGGATCGACGGCGGATCGACGGTGGATCGACGACGAGGTGGTGTCGAGGCGATGCGGACCGGATGCCGATTCGTCCTCGGGTGACGTCGCTCGGACCCTCGGGTCGGTGTCGCTCATACTCGCGGGCCGACGCCGTTCTCACTCGCGAGCCGACGCCGCGTCGCCCGCGCGCCGGCCACTCGTGTTCCGCTCGTGAATTCGTGCACGCATCGACGGCTGTCCACCTTCATCCACACCCCTCCCGCCAAAGTGTGAACGAGCCGCCACTATCAAGCCGTCGTGTCCAGCACCAATTTGCTTGCGGCGGCCATCGCTTGATAGGGCGACCCCCTCCCGACCAGCGGTAACTCGCTGAGATGTCACCTCTGGTGATCACTCAGGCGCTTCGCGTATGAAGATCACCGCTCATCCGACTTCATGATCCTTCGTCAGGTGGTGGAGATCACAAAGCCGTTGTCGCACCCCGTGTCGCAGATCACAGACCGGCGGGCATAAGATGCGGGGCAGTTGGGCTTGTGACCTGCTTCACATGTACGCGATCTTCGCGGGCCGCAGTCCAATGCAACCGCCAACAGTCAGTGCCGACTGAGAGGAGCGAGGAGCGTGAATGCCTATGCGCCCATCCTCGTGCTGGGAGCCCTCGGGGCAGGCTTTGCGATCTTCTCCGTGGTCATGGCCACGCTTATCGGTCCAAAGCGGTACAACCGCGCCAAGCTCGAGGCGTATGAGTGCGGAATCGAGCCGACGCCGACTCCGGCCGGTGGTGGGCGATTCCCCATCAAGTACTACCTGACGGCGATGCTCTTCATCGTCTTCGACATCGAGATCGTCTTCCTTTACCCCTGGGCCGTCACCTTCGACGCGCTGGGGATTTTCGGGCTCGTGGAGATGCTGCTCTTCGTGCTCACCGTCTTCGTCGCGTACGCGTACGTATGGCGGCGTGGCGGCCTGGAATGGGACTAAGGGTCTGAGGGGCAAAGAGCAATGGGACTCGAAGAGAAACTGCCGAGCGGATTTCTGCTGACCACCGTCGAACAGGCCGCGGGCTGGGTGCGCAAGTCATCCGTCTTCCCCGCGACCTTCGGCCTCGCGTGCTGCGCCATCGAGATGATGACGACAGGAGCCGGGCGCTATGACCTGGCCCGCTTCGGCATGGAGGTCTTCCGCGGTTCACCGCGGCAGGCGGACCTGATGATCGTGGCCGGACGCGTGAGCCAGAAGATGGCGCCGGTCCTGCGGCAGGTCTATGACCAGATGCCCAACCCCAAGTGGGTCATTTCCATGGGGGTTTGCGCTTCATCCGGCGGGATGTTCAACAATTACGCGATTGTGCAGGGTGTGGACCACATTGTCCCTGTTGACATCTATTTGCCCGGCTGTCCGCCGCGGCCCGAGATGCTGATGGACGCCATCCTCAAGCTCCACCAGAAGATCCAGGGCTCCAAGCTCGGGGTCAACGCCGAGGAAGCGGCCCGCGAGGCGGAGGAGGCGGCCCTCAAGGCCCTCCCCACCATCGAGATGAAGGGGCTGCTGCGGTGAGTGACGCGCACGACGAGCACGACGAGCACCTGAACGGGAACGGCGTTCCCGCCCCCCGCGACGAGGCCGGAAGGGTCATCGGCGTCCGCAAGGGCATGTTCGGCGCCGACAACGGCGGCGACACGTCCGGTTACGGCGGGCTCGTGCGGACGGTCACCCTGCCGGGCGCCTCCGCGCGCCCCTACGGCGGCTGGTTCGACGAAGTCGCGGACGAGCTGGAGGGGGCCCTGGAAGAGCAGGGGCTCCTGCCGGAGAACGCGATCGAGAAGACGGTCGTCGACCGGGACGAGCTCACCTTCCACATCGCGCGCGAGCACCTCGTCCGGGTCGCCCAGACCCTGCGCGACGACCCGGCCCTGCGCTTCGAGCTCTGCACGGGCGTCTCGGGGGTGCACTTCCTCGAGGACAAGGGCCGCGAGCTGCACGCCGTCTACCACCTGCGCTCGATCACCCACAACCGCCTGATCCGGCTCGAAGTCAGTGCCCCTGACGCCGATCCGCACGTCCCCTCGCTGGTCGCGGTCTATCCGACGAACGACTGGCACGAGCGCGAGACGTACGACTTCTTCGGCCTGATCTTCGACGGTCACCCGGCGCTGACGCGGATCATGATGCCGGACGACTGGCAGGGCTTCCCGCAGCGCAAGGACTATCCCCTCGGCGGCATCCCCGTCGAGTACAAGGGCGCCCAGATCCCGGCTCCGGACCAGCGGAGGTCGTACAGCTGATGAGCACGTCACATGCATCCGCGCGCGAGACGACCGAGGGGACTGTATATACAGTCACCGGCGGCGACTGGGACGAGGTCGTCCAGTCCGCTGCCCGGTCCGACGACGAGCGCATCATCGTCAACATGGGTCCGCAGCACCCCTCCACCCATGGTGTGCTCCGGCTCATCCTGGAGATCGAGGGCGAGACCGTCTCCGAGGCCCGCTGCGGCATCGGCTATCTGCACACGGGCATCGAGAAGAACCTCGAGTACCGCACGTGGACGCAGGGCACGACGTTCGTCACGCGCATGGACTATCTGACGCCGTTCTTCAACGAGACGGCGTACTGCCTCGGGGTCGAGAAGCTCCTCGGCATCGAGGACCAGATCCCGGACCGCGCCACGATCATCCGCGTGCTCCTGATGGAGCTCAACCGCATCTCCTCGCACCTGGTGGCCATCGCCACCGGCGGCATGGAGCTGGGCGCGACGACGATCATGATCTACGGCTTCCGTGATCGTGAACTCGTTCTCGACATCTTCGAGTTGATCACCGGCCTGCGCATGAACCACGCGTACGTCCGGCCCGGCGGGCTCGCCCAGGACCTGCCGCCTGGCGCGGTGGACCAGATGCGCGAGTTCGTGAAGAAGATGAAGAAGAACCTTCCCGAGTACGACAAGCTCGCCACCGGGAACCCCATCTTCAAGGCCCGTATGCAGGACGTCGGCTATCTCGACCTCGCGGGCTGCATGGCTCTCGGCGCCACGGGCCCCGTCCTGCGCTCGGCGGGCCTGCCGCACGACCTGCGCAAGTCGGACCCCTACTGCGGTTACGAGAACTACGAGTTCGACGTGCCGACCGCCGACACCTGTGACTCCTACGGACGCTTCCTGATCCGCCTGGAGGAGATGCGCCAGTCGCTGCGCATCGTCGAGCAGTGCCTGGACCGCCTGGAGCCGGGTCCGGTCATGGTCGAGGACAAGAAGATCGCCTGGCCCGCGCAACTGGCGCTCGGCCCGGACGGATTGGGCAACTCGCTCGATCACATCAAGAAGATCATGGGCACCTCCATGGAGGCCCTGATCCACCACTTCAAGCTGGTGACCGAGGGCTTCAGGGTCCCGGCCGGGCAGACGTACACCGCGGTCGAGTCGCCCAAGGGCGAGCTCGGGGTGCATGTCGTCTCCGACGGCGGAACCCGCCCCTACCGGGTCCACTTCCGCGACCCGTCCTTCACCAACCTGCAGGCCATGGCGGCGATGTGCGAGGGCGGCCAGGTCGCCGACGTCATCGTCGCCGTCGCGTCCATCGACCCCGTGATGGGAGGCGTCGACCGGTGACCACCACTCCTTCCCAGCAGGGTGCGGGGCAGGGCGCGGGCGTCAGCCTGGGCATGCCCCAACTCCCCGCCCCCGACTTCCCGGCCGACGTACGGGCCAGGCTCGACGCGGACGCCAAGGAGATCATCTCCCGCTACCCGGACTCCCGGTCCGCGCTGCTCCCGCTGCTGCACCTCGTGCAGTCCGAGGAGGGCCACGTCACGCGCACGGGCATGGCCTTCTGCGCGGACGTGCTCGGCCTGACCACCGCCGAGGTCACCGCGGTCGCGACCTTCTACACGATGTACCGCAGGAAGCCCTCCGGGGACTACCAAGTCGGCGTCTGCACCAACACGTTGTGCGCCGTCATGGGAGGCGACGCGATCTTCGAGTCGCTCCAGGAGCACCTGGGCGTCGGCAACGAAGGGACCACGGAGGACGGCAAGGTCACGCTGGAGCACATCGAGTGCAACGCGGCCTGTGACTTCGCTCCCGTCGTGATGGTCAACTGGGAGTTCTTCGACAACCAGACTCCCGAGACCGCCAAGCGGCTCGTCGACGACCTGCGCGCGGGCGTGCAGGTCGAGCCGACCCGCGGCGCCCCCTTGTGCACGTACAAGGAGACGGCCCGGATCCTGGCGGGCTTCCCGGACGAGCGCGCGGGCGCCGTAGAGGCGACCGGCGGCGCGGGCCCGGCCTCGCTGATCGGACTACGCCTGGCCAAGGGCGAGTTGCCGCAGGCGCGGGTGGTCCACCCGCGCACGGGCGGACCGCAGGACGAGGCGCCTGCCGAGCACCTCAGCTCGCACGACGCACCGCAGGAGACCTCGGCATCCGACCCGGCCCACCCGGCCGGACCGACCGCCGAGGAGGGGGAGTGATGACCTTGGCCGCCGAGATCGACCACGAGACGAGCCCGGAGAAGCTGCTCGCGCCGGTGCTTTCGGCGTTCTGGGACGAGGAGAAGTCCTGGACGCTCGACACCTACCGCCGGCACGAGGGGTACGAGGGCCTGCGCAAGGCCCTGGCCATGGCGCCGGACGACCTCATCGCGTACGTGAAGGACTCCGGTCTGCGCGGCCGTGGCGGCGCGGGATTCCCCACCGGAATGAAATGGCAGTTCATTCCGCAGGGAGATGGAAAGCCGCACTATCTAGTTGTCAACGCCGACGAATCGGAGCCGGGGACCTGTAAGGACATCCCGCTCCTCTTCGCCAACCCGCATAGCCTCATCGAGGGCATTGTGATCGCCTGTTACGCGATCCGTTCTTCGCATGCCTTCATCTACCTGCGCGGTGAAGTCGTCCCCGTGCTCAGGCGGTTGCACGAGGCCGTGCGTGAGGCGAAAGAGGCGGGATTCCTGGGCGAGAACATCCTGGGCAGCGGACTCGATCTCGAACTCACCGTGCACGCGGGCGCGGGCGCGTACATCTGTGGTGAGGAGACCGCGCTGCTCGACTCGCTCGAAGGCCGCCGTGGCCAGCCGCGACTGCGTCCCCCTTTCCCGGCCGTCGCGGGCCTCTACGCATGCCCCACTGTCGTGAATAACGTCGAGTCCATCGCGTCGGTTCCCGCGATCCTGAATCGCGGAAAAGACTGGTTCAAGTCGATGGGAAGCGAGAAGTCCCCGGGATTCACGCTCTATTCGCTGAGCGGGCACGTCACGAGCCCCGGTCAGTACGAGGCCCCGCTCGGCATCACCCTGCGCCAGCTGCTCGACATGAGCGGCGGGATCAGGGCGGGACACCGGCTCAAGTTCTGGACGCCGGGCGGCTCCTCGACGCCGATGTTCACCGACGAGCACCTCGACGTCCCGCTGGACTACGAGGGCGTGGGCGCCGCAGGGTCGATGCTCGGCACGAAGGCACTGCAGTGCTTCGACGAGACGACCTGCGTGGTGCGGGCGGTCACGCGCTGGACCGAGTTCTACGCCCACGAGTCCTGCGGCAAGTGCACGCCCTGCCGCGAAGGGACGTACTGGCTGGTGCAGTTGCTCCGCGACATCGAGGCCGGCAAGGGCGTCATGTCCGACCTCGACAAGCTGAACGACATCGCCGACAACATCAACGGCAAGTCCTTCTGCGCCCTCGGTGACGGCGCCGCGTCGCCGATCTTCTCCTCGCTCAAGTACTTCCGCGAGGAGTACGAGCAGCACATCACCGGCAAGGGCTGCCCCTTCGACCCGGCCAAGTCGACTCTCTGGGCCGACAGGCCCGCCAAAAACTCGGAGGTGAACGCATGACAGTGACCACCAACAGCGCTCCCTCCGGAGGGGGCGAGGCGCCGGTACCGCCGGAAGATCTCGTGTCACTGACGATCGACGGCATCGAGATCAGCGTCCCCAAGGGGACCCTGGTCATCCGGGCCGCCGAGCTCCTCGGCATCGAGATCCCCCGGTTCTGCGACCACCCGCTGCTCGACCCTGCGGGCGCCTGCCGCCAGTGCATCGTCGAGGTGGAGGGCCAGCGCAAGCCGATGGCCTCCTGCACCATCACCTGCACCGACGGCATGGTCGTGAAGTCGCAGCTGTCGTCGCCGGTCGCCGAGAAGGCGCAGCGCGGTGTGATGGAGCTGCTCCTCATCAACCACCCGCTGGACTGCCCGGTCTGCGACAAGGGCGGCGAGTGCCCCCTGCAGAACCAGGCGATGCAGGTCGGCGACACGGACTCCCGCTTCGAGGGCAAGAAGCGGACGTTCGAGAAGCCGGTGCCGATCTCCACCCAGGTGCTTCTCGACCGCGAGCGGTGTGTGCTCTGCGCACGCTGCACCCGGTTCTCCAACCAGATCGCGGGCGACCCGATGATCGAGCTGCTTGAGCGCGGCGCGCTCCAGCAGGTCGGCACGGGCGAGGGTGACCCCTTCGAGTCGTACTTCTCCGGGAACACCATCCAGATCTGTCCGGTCGGCGCGCTGACCTCGGCGGCGTATCGGTTCCGCTCCCGGCCCTTCGACCTGGTGTCGTCGCCTTCGGTCTGCGAGCACTGCGCGGGTGGCTGCGCGACCCGCACCGACCACCGCCGCGGCAAGGTCATGCGGCGCCTCGCCGCGGACGACCCCGAGGTCAACGAGGAGTGGCTCTGCGACAAGGGGCGCTTCGGCTTCCGTTACGCGCAGAAGCCGGACCGGCTCACCACGCCGCTGGTGCGCAACTCCGAGACGGGTGAGCTGGAGACCGCAGGCTGGCCCGAGGCTCTCGCGGCCGCGGCCGCCGGGCTCGCCGCCGCGCGCGGCCGTGCCGGTGTGCTGACCGGCGGGCGCCTCACCGTGGAGGACGCCTACGCGTACAGCAAGTACGCGCGCGTGGCGCTCGACACGAACGACATCGACTTCCGTGCGCGCGTGCACAGCAGCGAGGAGGCCGACTTCCTCGCCGCCCGTGTCGCGGGCCGTGGCCGGGATCTCGACGGCACCGGAGTCACGTACGCGGACGTGGAGAAGGCACCCGCCGTCCTGCTCGTCGGGCTCGAGTCCGAGGAGGAGGCGCCCGGAATCTTCCTGCGCCTGCGCAAGGCCTGGCGCAAGCACGGCCAGCGGACCTACTCCCTCGCGACGCACCGGACCCGGGGCCTGGAGAAGGCGGGCGGCACGCTGTTGCCCGCGGCTCCCGGCACCGAGACGGAGTGGCTCGACGCCCTCGCGGGTGGAGCCGGTCTTGAGGGTGACGGCGCCAAGGCGGCCGAGGCGCTGCGCACTTCGGGAGCGGTGATCGTGGTCGGCGAGCGCCTCGCCGCCGTGGCGGGCGGGCTCACCGCCGCCGCACGGGCCGCGTC
>NZ_BAAAUG010000018.1:43317-49548 GCF_039533825.1 Streptomyces rectiviolaceus | reverse complement strand
CTGGCGCACCGGGCCCGGCTCGCGGTCGGCCGCGGGCGCGCCGGGCAGCGGGGCGCCGTCCGGGCCCAGGTGGTGGCGGGCCAGGATGCCGGGGAGGTATCCGGGGGCGGTGGTGAGGCTGTAGTACGGGGCGATGGGCGGCAGTTGAGGCTGCGCGAGGAGGCTCGCCACGCGCTCGCGGGCCGCGTCGAACGCCTTCTCGTACGTCCCGTCGGGCGCGACGCCCTGCCGTGCGACCCACTCCGGAGCGGCCTCGGGGCTGTACCCCGCGTCGATCTCGTCCCAGGACGCCAGGCATCCGGAGCCGATGAAGTGGTGGTTGCCGAGCGCCTCGCGCACCCCGAGGTCGGTGAGGACCACGGTGGGGATGCGGCGGTGCAGGGATTCGAGCGCGGCGGTGGAGCTGACCGTGACGAGCAGGTCGGTGCGGTCGAGGACCCCGCCCATGTTCCCGTACACGAGGCGGCAGTTGGGCGGCAGGTCCTCGCCCTTGGCGAGCTTCTGGTAGGGCAGTTCCTCGATGTGCGTGGTGTGTTCGCCGGGCTTGCTGCGCAGCTTGATCAGGACCTCGCGGTCCGGGTGAAGGCGTGCGTGCTCGACCATGCGGCCCAGCAGGTACGTACGGTGTGCGCGGCTGTCCGGCACGGAGGGCTGCGCGGCGAAGACAACCGTGTACGGGTCAGCCGTGTCCGGGTCGCGCTTCTCGTACGCCGCCCCGCCGAGGAACGGCAGCGCACTCTCCACCACACCCGACGCGTCGGCGCCCACTCCCTCGTACACGGCGCGGAAACGCTCCGCGTCCTGCCGGGAGTTGGCGAGGACGACGTCCGCGCCGTGCCGCAGGAGCAGGCCGTCGGCGAGCTTCTCGTAGACGACGCCGACGTATCCGGTGACGATCACGGGACGGCGCCGGTCGGAGGCCACCGCTATGCGGGCGAGCCCGTGCAGCACCGCCTGGACCGCGCCGCCCACGAGAGCGAGCACGATCACGTCGGGCGCTTCGCGCTCCACCTCGCGCAGGAACTCGACCGCGGTGACCTCACGGAGCGAGTCCGCGCGCACCCCGACCTCTTCGAGCTGACGGACGGTGGGCGTGGCCCGGCCCCTGAGGAGGCGTCCGTCGAGGCGTATGTCCGCTCCCTCACCCGCGAGGCGGCTCGCGGTGAGCGCACCCCATTTCCACCGGGTGTCGGAGTCGGCGAGCACGGTGATCCGTGTCGTCCCGCTGTTGCTTACTGGCACAGGAAGGACGCTAGGAAGGCATTGAGATTGGCGGCCCAACTCAGGTGCAACAAACGGTTAACAGCACGCCGACGAATGGCGAATCAGTCCCGGAAACCGCCGTTCAGCAGGCGGGTTAACCATTCCGCCATGCGTCGTTCACCTGACATCTCACCTTCGGCCAAGACGAATGCCGGGCCGACACCTAACGTCACCCACGTGGTTAAGCTCTCCGTCATCGTGCCGTTCTACAACGTGCAGCAATACGCGCCCGACACCTTGAGGAGTCTGCGAGCGAACGCACGCGAAGACTTCGAATTCATTCTCGTCGACGACTGTTCGAAGGATGAGACTCCAGAGATCCTGGAGCGTGCCGCGCGCGAGCTGCCCGGCGCCGTCCATCTCAGACATGAGACGAACGGCGGTCTGGCGACCGCCCGCAACACGGGCCTTGACGCGGCGCGCGGCGAGTACCTCACCTTCCTGGACGGTGACGACTGGCTCGCCCCCGGCTACTACGCCCAACTCGTCGCGGCCATCGAGCAGTTGGGCTGCGACTTCGTGCGCACCGACCATGTGCAATGCACCGCTCGGGCCCGCTCCATCCACCGTGTCCCGCACGGCAGGCGCGGTGTCGTCATGCCGCCGCGGGACGTCATCCTGCCCGCCGACCGGTCGACGTCGGTCGACTACGCCTACGCCTGGGCGGGCATCTACCACCGGCGCCTGGCCGACCAGGGCCTGCTGCACTTCACGGACGGTCTGCGCACCGCGGAGGACCGGCCGTGGATCTGGCGGCTGCACCGCGAGGCGGAATCCTTCGCCGCGGTGGGTCTGCTCGGCGTGTTCTACCGGCGCGGGGTCGCATCGTCGCTCACGCAGATCGGTGACGTACGACAGCTCGATTTCATTCGTGCATTCGACCAGGTGGTCCGGGAAACGGCGGAGGACCGCGACGCGGACAAACTCCTGCCGAAGGCCGTCCGTACTTACTGCGCGATCATTTCCCACCATCTGGGATCCATCGAAAGGTTCGAGCCACAAGTGGCGCGGAAATTGAAGTCACTGAGCGCGGCCGCCCTGAAGCGGATGCCGCAGGGCGTTCTCGACGACGCCCTCGACTCCATGGACATACAGCGGGCGACCCGCCTTCGCCGCCTTCGTCGGCGCCCGGTGTCGGCGGAGGTGGCCGCGTAATGGCGACGACGCAGATCTTCTTCGCGTCCACGCTGTACGGCACCGCGACGCTCGCCGCCGCGATCGACGCCGACCGCTTCGGCCCGGCCGACCGGCGGCTGCTGCTCGTCAGCAACAACGCGGCGACGCCGGAGACGACGGTCGCCGTCGACGAGATGCCGGGCTTCGAGCGTCTGAGGGACCGTTTCGACGACGTACGTTCCTGGAACGAGGCCATCTCCCCTTTTCATCCGGGCGGTTGGTCTCCCCGGGCTGACGACATCCCGATGTGGGAGCGGTACATCCGGCTCCTGTGGGACCTCGGTGACGACGACATCGAGCTGGCCGTCGAGTCGATCCAGGTCAACCCGGCCCTGGCCCTCGCGCAGATCTTCACGGGCGCGCCCGTGGACGTCTACGCGGACGGCCTGATGAGCTACGGCCCGACCCGCAACAAGATCGACCCACTGGTCGGCACACGGGTGCGCCGCCTGCTGCACCTGGACCTGGTGCCGGGCCTGACCCCGCTGCTCCTCACCGAGTTCGGCGTCGAGCCGGAGATCGTGCCGACCGACGCGTTCGTGAAGGTGCTCGACCGTCTGGCGGACGGTGAGACGGACGTCGCGAACGTCCCCGACATCGCCGAACCCGCCCTGCTCCTTGGCCAGTACCTCTCCGCGCTCGGCATCCTGACCGCCGAGGAAGAGGAGGAACTGCACGTACGCATGGTGCGCGGCGCCGCCGAACTCGGCCACACGCGCGTGGTGTTCAAGCCGCATCCGACGGCACCCGCCCGCTGGTCGCGGATGCTCGAGAAGGAGGCGGAGGCGATCGGCGTCGAGCTGACCGTCCTCGACTCGCCGGTCCTTGCCGAGGTCCTGTACCAGCGGATGCGTCCCGCGCTCGTCATCGGCTGCTTCTCGACGGCGCTGCTCACCGCCTCCGCGCTGTACGGCCTGCCGGTCGCCCGCACCGGCACGGAGACGCTCCTGGAGCGGCTCGCGCCCTACCAGAACAGCAACCGCGTCCCGGTCACCATCGTGGACGCACTGATCCCCGACCTCGCCGACAAGGGCGCGGTCACCGGACGGCAGCCGGGCATGCCGGTCGCCGACCTGGGCGAGCTGCTCGTCGCCGTCGGTTTCGCCATGCAGCCGCAGATCTATCCTCGCCGCCGCGGGGCCGCCGAGCGGTATCTCTCGACGCACCTCAGCCCGCACACCTGGCGCTACTTCAAGCGGCGCCGCCTCACGGCCCTCGCCCTGCCCGGAGCGCTGCCATCGCAGCTCTCGTTCATCCCGCGCAACGCGGCCGTACGCCGGGTCGCGCGCCGCGCCCGTTCGGTCCAGCGCTCCATCAAGCGGACCGCACTCGGATGACCTCTCCCCAAACCACGCTCCCCAAGCACTCCCCGGGGGCGGACACAACAGGCACCCTCACGCGCACGATCGCGGCCCCTCCGGTGGTCAGGCGTGCGCGACCCCGGCTCAGAGCCCTGGACGGCCTTCGCCTCATCGCGGCCCTGATGGTCGCCGCCTACCACTACGGCGGCCGTGACGGCGAGATCACCGAGGCCTGGGGCGGCTCACCGCAGCTTCAATTCCCCACGGCGCACAACTGGTTCGCGTACGGCTGCCTCGGCGTGCAGATCTTCTTCGTCATCAGCGGCTTCGTGATCTGCATGAGCGGCTGGGGCCGTCCGCTGCGCGCGTTCTTCGCGTCGCGCGCGTCACGTCTGCTGCCCTCGTACTGGGCCGCGATCGTCCTGGTGACGGCGGTCTTCGCGCTGCCCGTCGTGACGTACCAGGCGGTCTCGCCGAGCGATGCCCTGGTGAATCTGACTATGCTGCAGCAACCCCTTGGCGTGGACCGGGTGTTGGGCGTCTGCTGGACGCTCTGGGCCGAGCTGCGCTTCTACGCGCTGTTCGCACTCTTCGTCGTCATGCCGGGCGCGAACCGGGCCCGCGTGATCCTGTTCTGCGCAGTGTGGACCCTTGCCGCGGTCATCGCCGAGGGTGCGAACGAGCCGCTGCTCGACCTGGTCCTCATGCCCGAGTACGCCCCCTTCTTCATCGGCGGCATCGGCATCTACCTCGTCCACCGCGACCGCAAGGACCTCACGGCCTGGGGCATCGTGGGGGTGAGCTGGCTGATCGGCCAGCACTACGCGGTATCCCGCCTGTGGCACGCGCCGAACCCGGAGTTCTTCTCCTACCGCACGTCCTTCGGCATCATCGCGGTCGTGACGGCGGGCTTCGCCGCGGTCCTGCTGATCGCGCTCGGCGCCCTGCACCGGGTCGACTGGAAGTGGCTGACGGTGGCCGGCGCCCTGACGTACCCGTTCTACCTGGTGCACGAGCACCTGGGCTGGGTGACGGTGGCCGCGCTGCACCGGGGGCTCGGGCTTCCGTCGTACGCGACCTTCGGTCTGACGATCGTCGCCATGCTGCTGCTCGCGTGGCTCCTGAACCGTTTCGTGGAGGAGCGGCTCACGCCGCTGATCCGGAACGGGCTCATGGTCCGGAAGTGACTCCGTCCGCGGTGGTGTCGGCGTCGTCCGTCACCGCGCGGGCGACCTCCATCGCCTCGCCCATCACGACCTCGGCCTCACCTATCGCGTCCACCAGCTCCTGGACCAGCCGTTCCAGCGTCTCGCCTTCATTCATGGGGCAAGACTATGCGTGCCGGGTCTCCAGCATCGTCGCCCCGATCCCGGCGATCACCGCGGTGAGGCCCTTCTCGAACCCCGCGTCGTAGTCACGGAACATCTCGTCGCCCGCCGCCGACGCGAGCGGATACGCGGCGAGGCGCTCCGCGCGGGCCGCCAGGTCGTAGCCGCCCTCCGCCTTCGCCGGGTCAGGGCCCATGGACTGCTCCTCGATCACGTGGCCGATCGTGTAGCTGTACGCCGTGAGCCAGGCGCGTGCCGCCCCGCCCGGCGTGAAGCCCGCGTCGGTGAGCATGCGCAGATGGGCCTCCATGGGGGCGGCGTACGACAGGTCCGTGAAGTGCGTGCCGCTGTAGACCTTCGCGCCGTCGCGGTACATCAGCAGGTGGCGCCGCAGGCCCCGCATCGCGGCGGCGAAGGCGTCCGGCCACTCGGCGTCCGGCACCGCGCCCGCCGCGAGCTCCTCGTTCATGCGCCGCAGCATCTCCGTCGCCATCTCGTCGAGCAGCGCCTGCTTGTCCTTGAAATGCCAGTACAGAGCGGGCGCCTTGACGTCCAGCTCCTTGGCGATGGCACGCAGGGAGAGCCCGTCGAGGCCCGTCTCGTTCAGGAGCCTCAGGGCGGTGCGCGCCACGCGGGTGCGGTCCAGGGGTGTCGTAGCCACCTTGACAATTTAACACCGTTAAGCGCAGGCTCTGAACATGGCACTTAACAGCGTTAAGGACGCGGCCGTCACGGCTGTCATGACCGACGTACTCATCGTGGGCGCCGGACCCACGGGCCTGGCCCTCGCCTGCGACCTCGCACGACGCGGCGTACCTGCCCTGGTCGTCGAGCGGGCCGACGCCCTCTTCCCCGGCTCCCGCGGCAAGGGCATCCAGCCCCGCACCCAGGAGGTGTTCGACGACCTCGGGGTCATCGAGGCGGCCGAGGCGGCGGGCGGCCCCTACCCGGTCGGCATGGTCTGGCAGAACGGCGAGCGACAGGGCGCGCACCGGATGTTCGAGGAGAAGGAGCCGACGCGGGACTCCCCCTACGACCGGCCGCTGATGCTCCCCCAGTGGCGTACGCAGGAGATCCTGCACGCCCGCCTGCGCGAACTCGACGGCCGCACCAGCGTGCTGACCCGCGGCCAAGGCACGGAATTCGACAGCCTCCGCGACTAC